>NZ_JBFUKU010000178.1:0-11738 GCF_056400685.1 Pseudomonas sp. P5_A12
GAGTATCGATCACGTTTTGGCTGATGTGGTTAAGGTCAATATTTTTCTTAAAAATATCGAGGATATTGGTGCTGTAGATGAGGTGTACGCGACATTCTTCCCTGGTGGCATTCCTGCGCGAAGGACAGTGGGTGTATCAGCGTTGCCGAAGGATGCTTTAATTCAAATTGAAGCGGTTGTAGCAAACGCTGAAGGCACGCCTCCAAACACGTGACAGGCAATTTTTACTAAACAAAAAGGAAGTTGGGAGAATACCCAGCTTCCTTTTTTTATTCGGTGCAAAAGGGCGTAGAGGTTGCGACGTCAGGCCGTGCGTGTGCTGGCTCTGGACTGCACAGGTATTGCTGTTCCGGCACTGGCTATTTCCCAGGCATCACGGGGTTCGTCCAGGTCGCGATTGAGGGTTTCCGGGGTCTTGAATGTGGTGTACAGGGTGATCAATGTAAGCAGGCTCAAGTAGCAGGCAATCGGCAGCCAGGCGCCGATACCCGCGCTGGCGTCGCCGTCGTGGCTCGCTACGACCAGGGCGATGATGCCGGCACCGATCATCGGTGCAATGCCACCCGCGATCACTGCCGACGCTTCCCGGGCGATCGATACACCCATGTAGCGGTGACGCGAGCCGAACAACTCAGGCATCAGCGCAGCCTGGGTGCCGAACATGCCCCAGGTCCCGATGCCCAGCGCGATGGAGATGGCAATGATGCTCGCTACCACGTTGCCCAGGCTGAGTACCCACCACACCGGGAAGGCCAGTGCCAGTTGCAGCAGCGCGAAGGCCCGGTAAACCACGACACGCCCAAAGCGGTCGCTGAGTTTGCCGGCAATCGGCACGGTCATTGCGCCGAGGCTGGCCGCGCAGATAAGGGTCAGCACGCCCACCGGCCCTTGCAGACCCACCACGCCAACGATGTAGCTCACCGCCAGGGCCTGGTAAATCGATGAACCACCGTTTTCCCCCAGGCGCAGGCCGATGCCGATCAGCAAGGTGGGTTTGGAGTGTTTCATCGCACTTTTCAGCGGGTTAACACAGACGCGCTTGAGCGCCTTGAGGCGGATGAAGGTCGGCGATTCCTTGAGTGACAGACGCATGTACAAGCCCAGCGCAACGATCACTACGCTGCTGAAGAACGGCAAACGCCACAGCCCGCTCTCGATGACATTGTCATTGCCGCTGACCACCAGGAAATACACCAGCGCCGCGAGAATGGTGCCCAACTGGATGCCGAGGAACGGCAGGGCGGCATAGAAACCACGGCGGCCCTCGGGAGCGTACTCAGTCATCATCACCGCAGCGCCGGCCTGTTCGGCACCGGCGCCCAGCCCCTGAAGCAGTCGCAGGATCACCAGCAGAACCGGTGCCAGGTACCCGACCTGATGGAAGGTGGGCAGGGCACCAATCAGGGTGCTGGAAATGCCCATCAGCAGCACCGTCGACGCCAGCACGAATTTACGCCCGACGCGGTCACCGATCATGCCGAACAGTACGCCGCCCAGCGGCCGTATCGCAAAGCCCAGGAAGTAGGTGCCGAAACTGGCAATCAGGCTCATGGCGCGGGTCTGTTCAGGAAAGAACAGTGGCCCGAAGATCAGCGCCGAGGCCAGGGTGTAAAGAGCGAAGTCGTAGTACTCCAGGGCGCTGCCCAGGGAGCAGGCCCAGGCTGCACGGTGCAAGTCTTTCTTGTGCTCGCTCGCGTCGGGGATCATGTCGATGTCGGATGGAGAATGATCGTGAGTCATCGTGGTGCCTCCAGGTGCCTTTACGGCATCTTGTTTTGGACAGGTAGTTGGGTTGCTTACAATTTCAACCGCCGTATTTCCTGGAGCATGGCCTGCTCCATGATGTCGATGGGCGCAACTTTCCCGGTGTACAACTCAATTTGCCGACATGCCTGGTGCACCAACATCCGGGTGCCGGCCACGGTGCTGCAACTCAGCGCTTTGGCTTGCAGCAGCAGAGCGGTCTGCACCGGCATGAACGCCACATCCATCACAATCAGGTGGCTGGCCAGGCGGCCGTCCAACGGGTTTCTGTCCGGCTGCTTGAAGCCCACGGAGGTCGCGTTGATGACGATGTCGAAGGACTTGGCGATGAACGCCTCGACGCTGCCGCCCCACTGGGCACCCAGATCCTTGGCCAGTGCGGCACCGCGTTCGACGCTGCGGTTGAACACCGTCACCCTGGCCGCCGCTTGCAGGCACCCGTAGACCACCGCACGAGCAGCGCCGCCGGCACCGATCACGGCGATACGCTTGTCGCGCAGTTCGGTGACTTCCTGCAGGGCGCGTATCGCGCCGAGGTAGTCAGTGTTGTAGCCAGTCAGTACGCCGTCGACGTTGTTGATGGTGTTGACCGCGCCAATCACCAGGGCCGATTCGTCGATCCTGTCCAGATGAGGCATCACAGCAGTTTTGTAGGGCATGGAGACGTTCATGCCGCGCACGCCCAGGGCGCGAATGGCCGCCACGGCGGCCACCGGATCTTCGACGCCAAAACAGACAAATGTATAGTCCAGGCCCAGGGCCGCGTAGGCAGCGTTGTGGATCTTTGCCGAGAGCGAAAACGGCGAACCCAAGATTGAGCCGCAGAGGGTTGGCAGGGATTGAGGCATGTTGGAGTCCTTGGCGCGAGAGTTAGACGACGCTGGTCAAGCCGCCATCGACGAAAAGGGTCTGGCCGTTAACAAAGTCGGACGCTGGCGAGGCGAGGAAAACGGCCGCTCCGCACAGTTCCTCGACATGGCCCCAGCGCCCGGCGGGGGTGCGTTGCACCAGCCAGTCGGAGAAAGCCGGGTCGTCGACCAGCGCCTGGTTCAGTTCGGTCTGGAAATAGCCGGGGGCCAGGGCGTTGATCTGTAGGCCATGGCCGGCCCAGTCGGCACACATGCCACGGGTGAGCATGCGCACGGCTCCTTTGCTGGCGGCGTAGGGCGCGATAGAGCGGCGGGCCAGCTCGCTTTGCACCGAGCCGATGTTGATAATCTTGCCGCGCCGGCGAGCGATCATGTGTCGGGCCACAGCCTTGGACACATTGAACACACCATCGAGGTTGGTACTCATCAGCCGATGCCAGTCTTCGGCACTGACGTCCTGAAGCGCCTGACGATGCTGCAACCCGGCGTTGTTGATCAGAATGTCTATTGGGCCCAGGCGGTTTTCCAGAGCATCGACGGCTGTTGCGGCGGCCTGGTGGTCGCTCACGTCAAAGACCGAGTATTCGGCGTCCAGGCCTTCATCGCGCAACAGCGCGCAGACGGCTTGGGCGCGTTCGGCATCGCGGCCATTGAGCACCACCTGAGCGCCAGCTTGTGCCAGCCCTCGGGCCAAGCCCAGGCCAATGCCACGCACTGAACCGGTGATCAGCGCTCGACGCCCGTTGAGGCGAAAGCTGTCGATCATGGGTGTCTCCCTATCTTGTATTTATGAATGGGCAATGGCGCCACTTTCAACCGCTATCGCACTGGCGTGCCAATCGTTTATGGTGATGCCGTGATCACCGATCGTGATCACCAGAGAACGCTGCACCGAATCGGGAGTACCTGTGGAACTCAAGCATCTACGGGCTTTTGCGGCCTTGGCCGAAGAGCTGCACTTTGGTCGTGCGGCAGCGCGCCTGCACATAGTCCAGCCGGCCTTGAGTGCGCAAATACGTGCCCTGGAAGAAGATGTCGGGGCGCAGTTGTTCGAGCGTGACCGGCACCGGGTCGAGTTGACCGAGGAGGGGGCGTTGTTTCTGCCCGAGGCGCTGGCGACGCTGCGCCAGGCCGGGCGCGCCCGTGAGGTGTTGCAGCAGGCCGCGGCCGGAGAGGTTGGGGTGTTGCGTCTGGCCTTTGTGTCTTCAACGTTGTCGCACTTGTTGCCGGTGCTCGTGCGGACGCTGGAAGAACGCTACCCGCGCATCGAACTGGAGCTCAAGGACATGCCTTCGCTGCCGCAGGCCCGGGCCTTACTGGACAATGCCCTGGATTTTGGCTTGGTACGCCTGCCCTTGAATCTGCCTGGCGTGCACACGCGCATGCTCTTCGAGGAATCGTTGGTGGTAGCGCTGCCGCAAGACCATCCGCTATGCACCCAGCGTCGAATACAGCCACAGGATCTGGCCGGGTGTCCGGTGCTGGTGCTGGCGCGCAAGTTCGCTCCCGGCTTGTATGACCAGATGCTGGCGGGTTTTCACCGACGCAAGATCACCCTGACGATTGCCCGGGAGATGGGCGAGTTCACTACTCAGTTGGCGTTGGTGGCCGCCGGCCTGGGCGTCGGCATCTTGCCAAGCGGTGCCGCATCGGCGCTGCCAATCGGAGTCGTGACCCGACCATTGACGCTGGCCATGAGCGGAGCGGGCATCGGCGTGGCCTGGACCGGTTTGGAAAACCCTCGCAAGCGGGCGTTGATGCAGGTGCTCGACGAACTCTATCCCGCATCGGCACCCGCATGATGTCCGCTTACTTCGATCCTCCACCGATCTGCCAGACGTAGGGCGGTTCGGTGCCGTTGATTTCCCAGTCGCCGATGATGCGTTCCTTGTAGATCAGCGGGTTGTGTGAGGCTGCGGTGCGCGCGTTGCGCCAGTGCCGATCGAAGGCCTTGCCGGTGCTGGTGGCCGAGGCGCTGAGGGCGTTGAACAGGTCACTGGTGGCGCGCAGCACCAGGTCGGCGATCACTACTTGGGCCTGGGCCGACTCCAGTTCGGCGGCGATGTTGGCCTCGCGTTCGGCGACTTCATCATTCGCGAAGCGGCTTTCGTATGCCACCTGCAAGGCATTTGCCGCGCGCAGGGTGGTGGCGTGTGCGGCGTAGACCTGCGCCGACGCCTTGCCCACCACTTGCTGCACCTGGACATCCTGGCTGACGTGGCTGGCATTGCCGGTGCTGAAAATGCGCGTGCGCTTGCGCACTTCTTCCGTGATGTCATGCACCGCGGCACGGCCGGCACCGGTCTGAACCGCCAACAGCACCAGTTGATAGAAGGCCGTCTGGTATTTGAAGCGGGTGGCGAAGTCCAGCAGGTTCTCGGGCTCCACCACCGCGTTCTCGAACACCGAGGTGCCGCTGCCAGTGGTGCGCTGGCCAAAGCCATCCCAATCGTCGCTCTGCGTGACGCCCGGTTGTTGCACACGAACGGCGGCAATCACGTCGGCGCCGGTGTCATCGCGCTGGGCATAGAGGTCGATCCAGTCGGCGAAGATGCTGCCGGTGCTGTAGTACTTGGTGCCGTTGGCCACCCAGCGTTCACCCTGGCGCGAGACGCGGGTGCCGACCTGGCCGATCTTCACACTGCCGACTTCGGTCCAGGCGTTGCCCACCAGGTCACCCTCGACAAAACGCTTGAACCAGGTGTCCTGCGGTGCGTCGGCCTGCGCATTGAGGCGGTCTTCGACAAAGGCAAAGTGACCGCGCAACGCCTGCGGCAGGTTGGAGTCGGCGGCAGCCAGTTCGACCAGCAACTCGAACAACTGGGGCAGGGAAGCGCCGGCGCCACCGTACTGCACCGGTACGCGCACGGCGCCAAATCCGGCTTCCTTCAGCCACTTCACTTGTTCAAAGGGCAGGCTGCGGCTTTGCTCACGCTCCAGTGCGCCAGCGGCGATGCGTGCAAAGATCGGTCGGAAGCGCTCGGCCAGGGCCTGGTAGTCGGTACCACTGGAGAGGGGGGTTGGCAGGTGCTGTTGCTGGACGGTCATGGTGCAGCTCCTTAATGGAAGGCAAGAGAAGCAACAGAGCAGGCGATCTGTTGCGTACTGCTACCAGTGCACAGGTCGTGCCTGACGTTGCAGAAGCCGTTTTACCGGGCGCGCGGGGGTGTTGACGAAGCTCTCGCCTGTCGCCTGCCGGGCAACATGTTCGAGCACTGACCGCCTGGCAACAGCGGCCGAGGCGCGCTACGTCGGGTGGGCCTGGAGGCAACTGTTGTGTACGCAACAATTGATCAACAGCCTGTCCGGTAGCTGACACTACGCAAGTTCGAAAAAAGTTAATAACTATCTGATTTATATAATTTTATTGAAGTGGCACGGTTGCTGCTCTAGTCCTTCGTGCGCCACCGAAGCCGATTACCAGATCACCAGTGCGCAGTTGCTCGAACGCATCGAGCGCGCTGTCGAGTCGGCGGTCCTGAGCCTCAATCCGACTGTTCAACCGGACGCCAGCGCCGCCTGACGTCCCTGGTCAACCCTCACTTCAACGAATCATGGAGTACATGCAATGAGCCAGGACAACATCAAGTTTGCCTATTGGGTACCCAACGTCAGCGGCGGTCTTGTGGTCAGCAAGATCGAACAGCGCACCAGCTGGGACATCGATTACAACCGCAAGCTGGCGCAAATCGCCGAAAAGGCCGGCTTCGAATACGCCTTGTCACAGATCCGCTTCACCGCCGGTTATGGCGCCGAAAACCAGCACGAATCGGTGACCATCAGTCATGCCTTGCTGGCCGCTACCGAGAAGCTCAAGGTGATCGCGGCCATCCTGCCTGGCCCTTGGAGTCCGGTGTTGGCGGCCAAACAGCTGGCTACCATTGACCAGTTCACCAACGGTCGGGTCGCGGTGAATATTGTGTCGGGCTGGTTCAAGGGCGAGTTCCGGGCCATAGGCGAGCCGTGGCTGGATCACGATGA
Source organism: Pseudomonas sp. P5_A12 (assembly GCF_056400685.1). NCBI lineage: Bacteria > Pseudomonadati > Pseudomonadota > Gammaproteobacteria > Pseudomonadales > Pseudomonadaceae > Pseudomonas > Pseudomonas sp. P5_A12. Next base: position 6,615 of record NZ_JBFUKU010000178.1, read on the forward strand.
GCGCTATCGTCGCTCGGAAGAATTCATCCAGGCACTCAAGGGCATCTGGACCCAGGACAATTTCAGTTTTCATGGAGATTTCTACCGCTTCCATGACTACACCCTCAAACCCAAGCCACTGCAGCAACCGCATCCGGAAATCTTCCAGGGTGGCAGCTCGCGCGCGGCGCGGGACATGGCTTCGCGGGTGTCCGATTGGTACTTCACCAACGGCAACAGCGTCGAAGGCATCAAGGCCCAGGTCGACGACATTCGGGCCAAGGCTGCGATCAATGGCCACTCGGTGAAAATCGGGGTGAACGCCTTTGTCATTGCCCGCGAAACCGAGGCTGAAGCCCGTGCGGTATTGCAGGAGATTATCGCCAAGGCCGATCCGGAGGCCGTCAACGGTTTCGGCAGCGAGGCGAAAAACGCCGGCGCCTCCAGCCCGGAAGGTGAAGGCAACTGGGCCAAGTCCACCTTCGAAGACCTGGTGCAGTACAACGATGGCTTCAAGACCAACCTGATCGGTACGCCGCAGCAGATTGCCGAACGCATCGTTGCCCTCAAGGCGGTGGGCGTGGACCTGGTGCTCAGTGGCTTCTTGCACTTCCACGAAGAAGTGGAGTACTTCGGCCGCAAGGTGTTGCCGCTGGTGCGTGAGCTGGAGCGCGAGGCGGTCGAGGCCAAGGCTGCGGCACTCGCCTAAAGGACGGGAAAGGTCATGGCGACATTCACCGATAACCCGCAACCCGGCACCTTGCCGCAGTGGCTGCAACAGCAGGCACTTCAACAACGGATGGGCATCGCCTTGCGCCATAAGCGCCTGGGGGTGTGGCAGGTGCGTACTTGGGGCCAACTGGCCGCTGAGGTTGAACAGCTGGCAACCGCCTTGCAGAAGCGTGGTTTTGTGCCTGGCGCGAGCTTGGTGATTGTCAGCCGCCCGCGGCCGGAGGCGTTGATTGCGGCCCTGGCGGCGCAGTGGTTGGGCGGCGTGGCCGTGCTGTTGGATCCTCTGGAGTCTGCGGCCGCGCAGGTACCGCTGCTGCGTGAGCTGCACAGTGAATGGGTGTTCGCCGAAGGCCATGAGGAGATTCAGCGCCTGCGCGCCGCCGGACTGGCGCCCAGACTGCTGATTTACGCCGACGGCCGCGGCCTGACTGAGGTGAGTCAGGCCGGTGACACCCTGGCGTACGAACAACTGCTGCAGCAGGACAGCGATCAGCGGCTGGAACCCCAGGCCCGCGCCGAGCGCACAGCCTTTGCCTTCTACCGTTTGGACGCGGGGCAGGGGATCGAGCAGCAGCGCATCAGCCACGCCGAGTTGCTACAGGAAGGCCGGCGCCTGGTGCACAGCGAGCAGCTGGGGCGGCAGGACGAAGCCCTGGCAGCGCGAGCGTTTGCCGCGGGTGGTCAAGCGCGTTATTTGCTGGCGCCTTGGTTGATTGCCGGCTTTCGCCTGAATTTTCCGGAGAACCTGGCGACTCGCGACCAGGACCGTCGTGAGCTGGGCCCGACGCTGGTGGCCGGTACCCGGGAAACCTACGAGCGCTTGCATGCCCAGGTCCTGGCCCGCTTGCCGGAGCCAGGCAGCTGGCGCCGGCGAATGGTGGATTGGGCGCTGGTGGCGCACCCCGGTGCGCTGCAACGGCACTTGGGTTACTGGCTGATCCGCCGGCCGTTGCGCGACGTCCTTGGCTTTTCTCGCACCCGTGCACCGTTGCTGGTGGGCGAGGGACTGACACCGCCAACCCTGGCGTTTTTCCAGGCGTTGGCTATTGAGGTACGCACCTGGCCGGACCCGGCGCAGTGGCAACGCCCCGAGTCCTGGCCAGCCCCGCTGGTCAACGGCTGGATCGAAGACAGTACGCAACCGGCCTGACAAGGACATGACGCATGGCACAAACACAGGCGACAAAGGTTGAACATCTGCTGGTGCTGGAAAACATTGGCTTGTCGTTCAAGGGCGTCAAGGCGGTGACCGATATCAGCTTTGCCGTAGCCGCCGGGGAGATTTGCGCCTTGATCGGCCCCAATGGCGCGGGCAAAAGCTCACTGCTGAATGTGATCAACGGCGTGTACCAGGCCCAGCAAGGACGCATCCACTTTGCCGGGGCAGAACACCGACGCATGCGCCCGCATGATGCGGCGGTGCGCGGCATTGCCCGCACCTTTCAGAACATTGCCTTGTTCAAAGGTATGAGTGTGCTCGACAACGTGCTCACCGGACGCACCCTCAGGCGTCGCAGCAGCTGGATCGAGCAAGCCCTGCGCATCGGCCGCGCCGGGGGCGAAGACGACCGCCAGCGTGAGGCCGCCGAACGGATCATCGACTTCCTGCATATCCAGCCCTGGCGCGACACCCTTGTCGGCAAGCTGCCCTATGGCTTGCAGAAACGGGTGGAACTGGCCCGTGCCCTGGCCGCCGAACCGCGTTTGCTGTTGCTGGACGAACCGATGGCCGGGATGAACGCCGAAGAGAAGCAGCAGATGAGCCGGTTCATCGTCGACATCAACCGTGAGCTGGGTACCACGGTGGTGTTGATCGAGCACGACATTGGCGTGGTCATGGGCATTTGCGATCACGTGGTGGTGCTCGACTACGGCCGCAAGATCGGCGACGGCCCGCCCGATGAGGTGCGGCAAAACCCCGAGGTGATTGCCGCCTACCTCGGCACGCGCCACTAACCCCTGAGTCTACAGAGCCGCCAGATATCTGGTGGCAGGGGACTCTTTGCCCGCAAAACAGGAAGGCCCATGGAATTTTTCTTCGAGGTGTTGATCGGTGGGCTGTTGGCCGGGGTGATGTATGCCTTGGTGGCCATCGGTTTTGTCCTGATCTACAAGGCGTCCGGCGTCTTCAACTTCGCCCAGGGCGCGATGGTGCTGTTTTCGGCGCTGACCTTTGTCAGCCTGCTGGAGCGCGGGGTGCCGTTCTGGCTGGCGTTTGCCATCAGCCTGGCGGCGATGGTGCTGCTGGCGGTGGCGGTGGAGCGGGTGGTGTTGCGCCCGCTGGTCAACCGTTCACCGATCACCTTGTTCATGGCCACCCTCGGCTTGTCCTACGTGATCGAAGGGTTCGCCCAGGCGCTGTGGGGCGCCCAGGTGCATGGCCTGGAGCTGGGCATCAGTGACGAGCCACTGGAACTGGGCGGCATGCTGCTGTCGCAGTTCGACATTTTTGCTGCCGTGACCGCCGCGTTGTTGGTGTTGGCGCTGTCGCTGCTCTTTAACAAGACCCGTATCGGTTTGTCGTTGCGTGCCGTGGCCGATGACCCGCTGGCAGCGTTGGCCGTGGGCATCCGCCTGCAACGGGTCTGGGTGTTGGTGTGGGCGGTGGCCGGGTTTGTCGGTCTGGTGGCCGGACTGCTCTGGGGCGCGCGGCTGGGGGTGCAGTTTTCGCTGTCGCTGGTGGTGCTCAAGGCTTTGCCGGTGCTGATCATCGGCGGCTTTACCTCGATCAGTGGGGCGATTGTCGGCGGCTTGATCATCGGCGCCTCGGAGAAGCTGGCCGAGGTGTACCTGGGCCCCGTCATCGGCGGCGGTATCGAGAACTGGTTTCCCTATGTGCTGGCGCTGCTGTTCTTGCTGGTGCGGCCGGCCGGGCTATTTGGTGAACGCGCGATCGAGCGGGTTTAAGGAGAAACGTGATGTTTTATCAGGAAGCCGGTCAGTTCAGTACTCGCTATGCCCAGGACCGCCGGGTGTTTCGCCTGCGTCAGGACCGTTACGGCTTGGTTGTCTTGCTGCTGTTGGCCTTTGTCGGTGTGCCGTATCTGGGTAACGACTATTGGTTGAGCGCCATTCTGATTCCGTTTCTGGTGCTGTCACTGGCCGGGCTGGGGCTGAACCTGCTGACCGGCTATGCCGGGCAGTTGTCGTTGGGCTCGGCGGCCTTCATGGCGGTGGGCGCCTTTGCCACTTACAACGTTGAACTGCGGGTGCCGGGCTCGCCGTTGTTGCTGAGCATGGCCTTGGGCGGGGGAGTGGCAGCGCTGGTGGCGGTGCTGTTCGGCCTGCCCAGCCTGCGGATCAAGGGCTTCTATCTGCTGGTGTCGACCCTCGCCGCGCAGTTCTTTGTGACCTGGGCGCTGACCCGCTTCAGTTGGTTTTCCAACAACAGCGCTTCGGGGGTGATCAGCGCACCGCGCCTGGAGATTCTCGGTGTGGATCTGAACTCGCCGGTGGGCCGTTACCTGCTGACGCTGGGCGTGGTGGTGGCATTGTTCTGGCTGGGCAAGAACCTGGTGCGCAGCGAACTGGGGCGTAACTGGATGGCGGTACGTGACATGGACACCGCCGCTGCGGTGATGGGCATTGCGTTGCTCAAGACCAAGCTGCTGGCGTTTGCCATCAGCGGGTTCTTTCTCGGGGTGGCCGGGGCGCTTTGGGCCTTCACCTACCTGGGCACCGTGGAGCCCCACGGTTTTGACCTGAATCGGTCTTTCCAGATCCTCTTCATCATCATTATCGGCGGCCTGGGTAGCATCCTCGGCAACTTCCTGGGCGCGGCGTTCATCGTGATGTTTCCGGTGCTGCTGTCGAACCTGGTGGCCTTGATGCCAGCCGGGCTAATCGATGCCGGGCAGATAGAAAACCTGCAGAAAATGGCATTTGGCGCCCTGATCATTGTGTTCCTGATCAAGGAGCCGGAGGGCCTGGCGCGCCTCTGGCAAAAATTCCGCGAGCGCGCCCGGTTGTGGCCGCTGCGCTACTGAGCAAACGGCGCAGGCATGGCCTGCGCTTCGATCCTCCAGCGGCAAACGTGCGATTGAATCATTGATAAGGAAAATACCGATGTTGAAACGATCTCTACTCAACGGCCTAGCGCTGGCGATCAGCCTGAGCGCCGCCTTTACCGCGCAGGCGGACAACGAACAGTACTTCCCGCTGCAGAGCTATCGGGTCGGTCCTTATGCCGCCGGTGGTACTGGTTTTTTTGGTGGTTTTATCGACTACCTCAAGTACGTCAATGCCAATGGCGGAGTCAACGGCGTCAAGCTGATCTGGAACGAGTGCGAAACCGAATACGTGGTCGAGAAGGGCGTGGAGTGCTACGAACGCCTGAAAAAAGGCCTCAATGGCGCACCTGCCGCCGCGACCAACCCGCTGTCGGTGGGCATCGCCTATGCCACCTTGGAGCGC
>NZ_JBFUKU010000179.1:0-11737 GCF_056400685.1 Pseudomonas sp. P5_A12
CTACAGGGGAAACTCAATCAACTGTAGGAGCTGGCTTGCCAGCGAAAGCGATCTAAAGAACGACGGTTCTGTTCGCGTTCAAAAACACCCTTCGTTCAATGTGATAACCAACCGCCCGCGCCAACGTCAGCCCTTCAATATCCCGCCCCTTGGCGATCAGGTCTTCCGGGTAATGACTGTGGTCCACCGCCTCGACGCCTTGGGCAATGATCGGCCCCTCGTCCAGGTCGTTGTTGATGTAATGCGCCGTGGCGCCTACCAGTTTCACGCCCTTGTTGTAGGCCTGATGATACGGCTTGGCGCCCTTGAAACCGGGCAACAGGGAGTGATGGATATTGATCGCCTTGCCGTCGAGTTTGCGGCACAGCTCGGGCGACAGGACTTGCATGTAGCGCGCGAGAATCACCAGTTCGGCCCCGGACTCTTCGATCACCTGCCACACCTGACGCTCCTGCGACGGCTTGTCGTTCGGGTCGAGCGGGAAGTGGTAATACGGAATCTGGTGCCAGTCGGCCAGCGGCTTGAGGTCGGGGTGATTGGAAATCACGGCGGCCACGTCCATCGACAATTGGCCGATGCGCTGGCGGTAGAGCAAGTCATTGAGGCAGTGATCGGCCTTGGAGACCATGATCACCACTTTTGGCCGGTAGTTCGGTGGGGTCAGTTCGAAGATCATGCCGAAATTCGCACCCCGCTCTTCGAGACCGGCACGGAAGGCCTGCTCGTCGAAGCCGTCGGGTTGTCGGAATTCCACGCGAATGAAGAAGCGGCCCGAGAGCCGGTCATCGAAGGAATGGTGCTCGGTGACGTAGCAGCCCTGCTCGAACAAAAAGCGGGTCACCGCGTCCACGGTGCCGAGGACACTGGGGCAGTCGGYGGTCAGAATCCATGTGTCTGGGGCGCGGCTCATAGTCGTGTTTCTCCTCTGATCGTTCCCACGCTCTGCGTGGKAATGCCGCCATGGACGCTCTGCGTCCGCTTTGGGACGCGGAGCGTCCCGGGATGCATTACCACGCAGAGCGTGGGAACGATCGTTAATCGCATCAAGCCTGGATGCTAAGCCCGTACTCAGCCGACGCATCCTGCAACCACAACCACCAGTAATCCGAGAAGCTGCGACGAATCAGCAGTTCCCAGGTGTCTTCAGCGGTATGGCGGATAACCAGTTGCGACTTGGCGAACACCGTGCCCACTGCCTTGCCCACCGGGAAGCTGTTGGGGTGCACGTCGTAGCTAGTGGATTTCATCAGCACCTGACGCACCTTCGGACCGCTCAGTTCGAGGATCTGCTGTCCGCCGCTGACGTTGGTGATTGCGATGTGCAGATCACCCAGCGCTTCACGCAGTTTTTGCTCGGCAGCGAATTCTTCACCGCTCGGCACGATCAGCAGCCACTCATCCGGCCCCATCCATTGCAGGCTGGTTTCGCCTTTGATGACGACGGTCAGCGCGCCCGGCAATTCGATGCCGAGGGCTTTGTGCACACCGGCAGCAAATGTAGCGTCGTGGCCATCGCCACGAATAGTCAGGTGGCCGAGAAGTTTTTTCTCACGCACGATCACTCCGGCGTTTTTGCGGCCCTTGCCCGCCAGGCTGGCGAGGTCGGCATGATGCAGCGACGACTCGGCCTTGGCCCCGGTGGTTGGGCGTTGTTGGTAAACATTGGCTGCGGTCATAAAGCACCTTTCCTGAATTCTTGATCGTTCCCACGCTCTGCGTGGGAATGCCGCCATGGACGCTCTGCGTCCGCTCTTGGGACGCGGAGCGTCCCGGGATGCATTCCCACGCAGAGCGTGGGAACGATCGACTTACACGTTCTGGCGATCACCTTTCGGATCGAAGAACACCGAAGAAACAATTTCCGCCTCGATCACGCTGCCATCGGCCAGCGGTGCGAACACCCGCTCACCGATGCGCTTCAACCCGCCTTTCACCACGCCCATGGCAAACGAATAGCCGAGGGAGTTGTGCAGGTAGCTGGAGGTCACGTGACCGACCATGGTCATAGGGATCGCTTGCTTGGTGTTGAACACCAGTTGCGCACCTTCCGGCAGCCATTTGGTCGGATCGATCGGCTTCAGGCCCACCAGTTGCTTACGTTGATCACGCACGCAGTCTTCGCGATTCATGCCACGCTGGCCGATCCATGAGAATGGTTTGGTGCGACCCACACACCAGCCCATGTTCAAGTCGTCCGGGGTCATCGAGCCGTCAGTGTCCTGACCGACAATGATGAAGCCCTTCTCGGCCCGCAGGATGTGCATGGTCTCGGTGCCATAGGGCGTCAGGTTGTACTGCTTGCCGGCCTCGACGATTTTTTCCAGCACGCCCATGGCGTAGTCGGCTTGCACGTTGACTTCGTACGACAGCTCACCGGTAAACGAAATCCGGAATACCCGCGCCGGCACACCGCCGACCAGACCTTCTTTCCAGGTCATGAACGGGAAGGCTTCGTTGCTCAAGTCGATGTCGGTGACATGGCTGAGCAGCTTGCGGCTGTTCGGCCCGGACAGGGTCATGGTTGCCCAGTGATCCGTCACGGAAGTGAAGTACACCTTCAGCTCCGGCCATTCGGTCTGGTGGTAGATTTCCAGCCATTGCAGCACGCGTGCAGCGCCGCCGGTGGTGGTGGTCATCACGAAATGGTTGTCGGCGAGGCAGGCAGTTACGCCGTCGTCGAAGACCATGCCGTCTTCTTTACACATCAGGCCGTAGCGCGCCTTGCCCACATCGAGCTTGGTCCAGGCGTTGGTGTAGATGCGATTGAGGAATTCACGGCAATCCGGGCCCTGGATATCGATCTTGCCCAGGGTCGACGCATCCAGCAGGCCGACACTGTCGCGCACGGCTTTGCATTCGCGTTTCACGGCGGCGTGAATGTCTTCACCGGTTTTCGGGAAGTACCACGGACGTTTCCACTGACCGACATCTTCAAACTCGGCGCCGTTTTTCACGTGCCAGTGATGCAGCGCGGTGTGACGGACCGGCTCGAAGATGTGCCCACAGTGACGACCGGCCACAGCGCCGAAAGTCACCGGCGTGTAGTTCGGACGGAACATGGTGGTGCCCATCTGCGGGATGGTCACGTTCAGCGAACGGGCAGCGATGGCCAGGCCGTTGACGTTGCCGAGCTTGCCCTGGTCCGTACCGAAACCCAGCGCGGTGTAGCGTTTGACGTGTTCGACCGACTCGAAGCCTTCGCGGGTCGCCAGTTCGATGGCGGCAGCGGTGACGTCGTTTTGCAGGTCGACGAATTGCTTCGGTGCCCGTGCAGTGTTCTTCTCGTGTGGCACCTGGAACAGCGCCAACGTTGGCTCTTCCAGACGGCTCAGGGCTTTGGGCAACACGCCTTCGACCGTTTGGAATCCGGCTTCGGCGGCGGCGCGAGCGCCCCCTTCAAAACCATCGGCCAAGGAATCACCGAGGCCGTAGACGCCGTTTATGCCACCGACGCACACGCGTTTTTGCGGTGCTTCGCCCGGTACGAAACCGAGGATGTCTTCACGCCAGATCGGCTTGCCGCCCAAGTGCGAAGCCAGGTGAACCACCGGGCTGTAACCGCCGGAGCTGGCAACCAGATCGCATTCGAGCCACTCGCCAGGGCTGGTCACGGCGTGGGCTTTGACATCGATCGCGGCGACGCGAGCGGCCGTCACGTGCTTGCTGCCACGGGCCTCGATCACGGCGCTGCCGGTCAGGATGCGGATGCCTTTGGCACGTGCTTCTTCAACCAGGGCACCACGCGGATTGCTGCGGGCATCGGCGATGGCGACGACTTGCAGGCTGGCGTCGAGCCAGTCCAGCGCCACGCGGTAGGCGTGATCGTTGTTAGTCGACAGCACCAGTTTTTTGCCCGGCGCCACGCCGTAACGACGAATGTAAGTCGAGACGGCGCCAGCGAGCATGTTGCCCGGCACGTCGTTGTTACCGTAGACCAGTGGACGCTCGTGAGCGCCGGTGGCGAGAACCACACGCTTGGCGCGAACCCGGTGGATGCGCTGACGCACCTGGCCAATCGGGGCGCGGTCGCCGAGGTGATCGGTCAGGCGCTCGTGAATAGTCAGGAAGTTATGGTCGTGGTAACCGTTGACTGTGGCGCGCGGCAACAGCAGCACGTCCGGGGTGTCTTTGAGCTCGGCAATGACGCTGGCGATCCATTCGGCGGCAGGCTTGCCGTCGAGGCTTTCGCGGGAGTCGAGCAGGCTGCCGCCGAACTCTTCCTGCTCATCAGCGAGGATCACACGGGCACCGCTGCGCGCAGCAGCCAGTGCAGCGGCCAGGCCAGCAGGGCCAGCGCCGACGATCAGCACGTCGCAGTGCTGGTTCATGTAGTCGTAGGTGTCCGGATCGTTCTCGGTCGGCGAGCGGCCAAGACCGGCGGCCTTACGAATGTACTTCTCGTAGGTCATCCAGAACGATTGCGGGTACATGAAAGTTTTGTAGTAGAAGCCCGGCGGCATCAGCTTGCCGCCAACCTTGCCGAGAATCCCCATCATATCGTTGTTCACGCTCGGCCAGCCGTTGGTGCTGGTGGCGACCAGGCCTTGATACAGCGCCTGTTGCGTGGCGCGCACGTTTGGGATTTGCGTGGCTTCGGTCGCGCCAATCTGCAGCACCGCGTTCGGCTCTTCGGCGCCAGCAGCGAAGATGCCGCGCGGACGGGAATACTTGAAGCTGCGACCGATGATGTCGACACCGTTGGCCAGCAGGGCAGCGGCCAGCGAGTCGCCTTCAAAGCCTTTGTAGCTCTGGCCGTTGAAGGTGAAGTTCAGCACTTTGTTGCGGTCGATCCGTCCACCGTTGGACAGGCGATTGATCTGGCTCATACCTTCGCTCCCAGAGCCTGCGCGGCCGCTTTCGGACTTTCAGTCTTGTCGGTGAACTGCGGCTTGGTGCCGATCTTGTAGGTCTCGAGAATCTCGTAGGTCACGGTGTCGCGGGTGACGTTGAAGTACTGACGGCAACCGGCAACGTGATCCCACAGCTCGTGGTGCAGGCCGCGGGGGTTATCGCGGAAGAACATGTAGTCGCCCCACTCCTCGTCGGTGCAGGTAGTCGGATCCAGTGGACGCGGGATGTGCGCCTGGCCGGATGCATGGAATTCCTCTTCGGAGCGCAGTTCGCCGCAGTGAGGACAGAAGATATGCAACATGGGGATTTCTCCTGTTAGTGGGCAACCGCAGCAGCGCCGTGTTCGTCGATCAACGCACCGTTGTGGAAACGGTCGATGGAGAAAGGTGCGGCCAATGGGTGCATTTCACCCTTGGCCAGGCTTGCGGCAAATACGTTGCCCGAGCCAGGTGTCGCCTTGAAGCCGCCGGTGCCCCAACCGCAGTTGAAGAACATGTTCGGCACCGGGGTTTTCGAAATGATCGGGCACGCATCCGGTGTGGTGTCGACAATGCCGCCCCACTGCCGGTTCATGCGTACGCGGGACAACACCGGGAACATCTCGACGATGGCCTGGATGGTGTGTTCGATCACCGGGTACGAACCACGCTGGCCGTAGCCGTTGTAGCCGTCGATACCGGCGCCGATCACCAGGTCGCCCTTGTCGGACTGGCTGATGTAACCGTGCACGGCGTTGGACATGATCACGCTGTCGATAATCGGCTTGATCGGCTCGGACACCAGCGCTTGCAGCGGGTGCGATTCGATCGGCAGACGGAAACCGGCGAGTTTGGCCATGTGCCCGGAGTTACCGGCGGTCACTACACCGACGCGCTTGGCGCCGATGAAGCCCTTGTTGGTTTCAACACCGATGCACACGCCATTTTCCTTGCGGAAACCGATCACTTCGGTCTGTTGAATCAGGTCCACACCCAGTGCGTCAGCGGCACGGGCAAAGCCCCATGCCACGGCATCGTGACGAGCCACGCCGCCGCGACGCTGGACGGTCGCGCCCATCACCGGATAGCGAGTGTTCTTGGAGCAGTCGAGGTACGGAATCTCATCGGCCACTTGCTTGGCATCGAGCAATTCGCCGTCCACGCCGTTGAGGCGGTTGGCGCTGACCCGACGCTCGGAATCACGAATGTCTTGCAGGGTGTGGCACAAGTTGTAGACGCCGCGCTGGGAGAACATCACGTTGTAGTTCAGGTCCTGGGACAGACCTTCCCACAGTTTCATCGCGTGTTCGTACAGGTGCGCCGACTCGTCCCACAGGTAGTTGGAGCGAACGATGGTGGTGTTGCGCGCGGTGTTACCACCGCCCAGCCAGCCTTTCTCGACCACGGCCACGTTGGTGATGCCGTGTTCCTTGGCGAGGTAATAGGCGGTCGCCAGACCATGCCCGCCACCGCCGACGATGACCACGTCATAGACCTTTTTAGGGGTCGGCGTGCGCCACATTTTCTGCCAGTTTTCGTGATGGCTGAGGGAGTGTTTGAAGAGGCCGAAGCCCGAGTAGCGTTGCATAGTCATTTACTCCAAAACCGCGCTCAGCGATAAACCGGGAAGTCCGCGCACAGGGCCGAAACCTGCTCGGCGACATTGGCCTCGACATCGGCATCGCCGAGGTTGTCGAGGATGTCGCAGATCCAGCCGGCGAGCGTCACGCACTGGGTCACCTTGAAGCCGCGCGTGGTCACCGCCGGGGTGCCGATGCGCAGGCCGGAGGTCACGAACGGCGACTGTGGATCGTTCGGGACAGCGTTCTTGTTCACGGTGATGTGGGCGCGACCGAGTGCTGCATCCGCTTCTTTGCCGGTGAGGCCCTGACGGATCAGGCTGACCAGGAACAGGTGGTTATCGGTGCCGCCGGAAACTACATCGTAGCCACGTTTGATAAACACGCCGGCCATGGCCTGGGCGTTGTCGATCACTTGTTGTTGATAGGCCTTGAAGCCAGGCTCCAGCGCTTCCTTGAAGCACACCGCTTTACCGGCGATCACGTGCATCAGCGGGCCGCCCTGGGCACCCGGGAATACCGCAGCGTTGAGTTTCTTCTCGATTTCTTCGTTGGACTTGCACAGGATCAGGCCACCACGCGGACCGCGCAGGGTCTTGTGGGTGGTGGTGGTGACCACGTCGGCGTAAGGCAGCGGGTTCGGATACAAACCGGCAGCGACCAAGCCGGCGACGTGCGCCATGTCGACGAACAGCAGGGCACCGACTTTGTCGGCGATCTGACGGAAGCGCGGGAAGTCGAGGGTCTTGGAATAGGCCGAGAAGCCGGCAACGATCATCTTCGGCTGGCATTCAACGGCCAGACGCTCGACTTCGTCGTAGTCGATCAGCCCGGTTTTGGTGTCGATGCCGTACTGCACGGCGTTATACAGCTTGCCCGAGGACGACACTTTGGCGCCGTGGGTCAGGTGACCGCCATGAGCCAGGCTCATGCCCAGAATGGTGTCGCCCGCTTGCAGCAGTGCCAGGTAGACGGCGCTGTTGGCCGAAGAACCGGAGTGCGGCTGGACGTTGGCGTAATCAGCGCCGAACAGTTGCTTGGCGCGCTCGATGGCCAGGGCTTCAACCTTGTCGACGTGCTCGCAGCCGCCGTAGTAACGCTTGCCCGGATAGCCTTCGGCGTATTTGTTGGTCAGGCCACTGCCTTGCGCTTCCATGACGCGTTTGCTGGTGTAGTTCTCTGACGCGATCAGCTCGATGTGATCTTCCTGGCGTTGCTCCTCGGCATTCATCGCCGCCAGCAGTGCATCGTCGTAACCCTGGATCTGGTCTTGCTTGCTGAACATCGCGTCTCTCCCAGCGGCGTGGTTCGCCATTCGTCTCGGTGAGGCATGTGCCTTTCGGCAGTGCCCTTTGAATGCGATGGTRTGACCGGCGCTGGCAGGTCAAATGCCTATGGACGCCACGCAAAGGTGCGTTTACGACATGGTGGGAAATGGCAGGCTCAACACAACCTTCGATTCAGCACAGATCCCTGTAGGAGCTGGCTTGCCAGCGATGGGGCAGCACATCCGGCATTGATATTGGCAGACCCACCGCAATCGCTGGCAAGCCAGCTCGTACAGGGTTATGCGATGGCCTGTCGTAATGCGAGTAACAGCAGGAAATGCGCGGGATACAGGGCATAGGCCCAGCGACGCATCGGCGGTGGATGGACGCCTTTGGCGTGTCGCAATAGCAACATTCCGAGCAATGGCGCAATCAGACAAGCAACGATGCCAGGAACCGCAGCACTGTTGCCCAGCTTCGCGGCGTAATACAGCACGTGCCATTCATTGGCCGCCAGACAGACCGCACCCGGCAACAGGCTGAAGTACCAGGGGCGATTGATCACCAGCAGCATCGCCAACGGCAACAACACCCCGAAGAAGCCAAACATCACGTGTTCCGAGAACACCGCCGCCAGCGCCAGAGCGCCGACCGCCAGCAGTCGCGATTGCAGCGTCGGGTACTGCCAGCCACGGGCAACCAACAGCCCGAGCGCAAGCGTGGGCATGACATTCAAGTTAACGGGATCAGGAATGAACAACCTGTAAGGGACCTCGCTGATGGCACTGAACAGCAGCAACCAGCCCAAATACCGCCATTGATGTGTAACTTCCTGTGCACGTGAAACATTCACCGCCATCGCCAGACAAAACCACGGAAACGCCAATCGTCCCGGGACATACAGCAGATCGACGGAATAACCGGCATATCGCAGGTGATCGAGCAGCATGCTCAACAGCGCCAGCCACTTGAGCAGATCCAGTGCCCCATCCCGTTGAGTCATGTGCATAATTGCCCGTCGTCTTTGTGTTTTTCTGTCAGACGCATCGCGTGTGCTCCCCGGATGATCTTCGGTAAAGTGCGCACCATCATTGACCACGAGGCGCTTCACCATAAGCGCCCCGACCACGGAAAGCAGGGCTATGACTGATAAGAGCCAACAATTCGCCAGCGACAACTATTCCGGTATCTGCCCCGAAGCCTGGGCGGCCATGGAACAGGCCAACCACGGCCACCAGCGCGCTTACGGCGACGACGAATGGACCGCCCGCGCATCCGACCATTTCCGCAAACTGTTCGAAACCGACTGCGAAGTGTTCTTCGCCTTCAATGGCACCGCCGCGAACTCACTGGCCCTGTCGTCGTTGTGCCAGAGTTACCACAGCGTGATCTGCTCGGAAACTGCCCACGTCGAAACCGACGAATGCGGCGCACCGGAATTCTTCTCCAACGGTTCCAAACTGCTGATCGCCCGCACGGAAAACGGCAAGCTGACCCCGGAATCGATCCGCGAAGTGGCCCTCAAGCGCCAGGACATCCACTACCCGAAACCGCGTGTCGTGACCCTGACCCAAGCCACTGAAGTCGGCAGCGTCTACACCCCGGAAGAAATCCGCGCCATCAGCGTCACGTGCAAAGAGCTGGGCCTGAACCTGCACATGGACGGCGCACGCTTTTCCAACGCCTGCGCGTTCCTTGGCTGTTCCCCGGCAGACCTGACCTGGAAAGCCGGCGTTGACGTGCTGTGCTTCGGCGGCACAAAAAACGGCATGGCGGTGGGTGAGGCCATTTTGTTCTTCAACGAAAAACTGGCTGAAGACTTCGACTACCGCTGCAAACAGGCCGGTCAGCTGGCCTCGAAGATGCGCTTTCTCTCGGCGCCATGGGTCGGGATCCTGGAAAACGACGCCTGGCTCAAATACGCCCACCACGCCAACCACTGCGCACAATTGCTGGCCGAACTGGTGAGCGACATTCCGGGCGTGGAACTGATGTTCCCGGTGCAGGCCAACGGCGTGTTCCTGCAACTCTCGGAACCGGCCATCGCTGCACTGACCGCCAAGGGCTGGCGCTTCTACACCTTCATCGGCAACGGCGGCGCACGCTTCATGTGCTCGTGGGACACCGAAGAAGAGCGCGTACGGGAACTGGCCGCAGACATCCGCGAAGTCATGTCCCGCTAACTCTGTCCACTGATCGTTCCCACGCTCCGCGTGGGAATGCCTTTCGGGACGCTCCGCGTTCCTGCATCACCACTGTTGCAGAGTCGAACATCGTTTCGACGCGGAGCGTCAGGGGCTGCATTCCCGCGCGGAGCTTGGGAACGATCATTACCAGCCCGTCGCAATTTCCCACTAGTTGCACGGCATCGTCCTCTAGCACAGCTACACATCCACGCTCACCCTAGTCATTCCCTCGCAAAGGAATGCACCCATGGGCCGAAGCCGCTACACCATCACTGAACCCGACAAACCGCACTTCCTGACCTGCACGATCATGGAATGGCTGCCGTTATTCATCCGGCCGTACATCGTCGACCACCTGCTCAATTGCTGGCGTTATCAGCAATCCCATAAAGGTCTAAAGCTGTATGGCTATGTCATTCTGGAGAACCACCTGCACTTTGTCGCAGAAGCTCCAGACTTGAACAAATGCCTCAGTCAGTTCAAATCCTTCACCGCCCGGCAAATCATCGATGACCTACTGAGCAAGGGTGCGGAGCGCACATTGCAGCGTCTGCGCTTTAGTAAACGCGCGCACAAGCAAGACCGGGTTTACCAACTGTGGCAAGAAGGCTCCCATGCAGAAATGGTGTACAGCGAAACGGTGATGCGCCAGAAGCTCGATTACATCCACTACAACCCGGTGAAGCGTGGGTATGTAGATTTGCCAGAACACTGGCGATATTCAAGCGCCAGAGACTATGCAGGCAAAGAGGGCCTGATAGAAATTCAACGGTGGCACTGAGACAGCGATCGCGTTGATCGCTTCCACGCTCCGCGTGGGAATGCCTCTCGGGACGCTCCGCGTTCTTGCATCACCACCGGTGCAGAGCCGGACATCGTTACGACGCGGAGCGTCCAGGGCTGCATTCCCACGCGGAGCGTGGGAACGATCAGTCGTGCCGCAACTCTTGGGCTACATTGTCTGCGAGCGGTGTAGATCCGCTCACATAACAATAATCAGGAGCGCACGCATGTCATTGAAAGGCAAAACGCTGTTCATCACCGGTGCCAGCCGCGGGATCGGCCGTGAGATCGCGCTACGCGCGGCGCGGGATGGGGCCAACATTGTGATTGCGGCCAAAAGCGCCGCGCCGCATCCCAAGCTGCCGGGCACTATTTTCAGCGTGGCGCAGGAAGTCGAAGCGGCGGGTGGCAAGGCGTTGGCGTTGCAGGTGGATGTGCGTGACGAAGACGCAGTACGAAACGCCCTGGCCCAGGCTAACGAACATTTCGGCGGCATCGATGCGCTGATCAACAATGCCGGGGCGATCAAGCTGACCGGGGTTCAACACATCGAACTCAAGCGTTTCGACCTGATGCACCAGATCAACACACGCGCCGTATTGCTGTGCAGCCAGGCCGCCCTGCCCTATCTGAAAAAAACCGGCGGGCACATTCTCAACCTGTCGCCGCCGTTGAATCTGGCGACCAAGTGGTTCGCGCAATACAGCCCCTACACCGTGACCAAATACGGCATGAGCATGCTGACGCTGGGCATGAGCGAGGAATTCAAGAATTACGGCATCAGCGTCAATTCGCTGTGGCCACAGACGATGATTGCCACTGCTGCCATTGAGTTTCRGCTTGGCTCACGGGAATCCTTCAAGCATGCGCGCACGCCAGAGATCATGGCAGATGCTGCCCACGTCATTCTGGACAGCTGCGGGCGCAGCATCACCGGGCGATTGTTGATTGATGAGCAAATACTTCGGGAGAACGGCCTAACCGAGTTCGAACACTATCGGTTCGCCCCCGACACCAGCGACAAGCTGATGCCGGACCTGTTTATCGATTGAGATATCCACAGCCCTTGTCGGAGCTGTCGAGTGAAACGA
>NZ_JBFUKU010000180.1:0-11538 GCF_056400685.1 Pseudomonas sp. P5_A12
CCCACAGGAGAACGCGATTAAATGTGGGAGCGAGCCTGCTCGCGAAGGCGCCCTCAAACATGACAACTTTCATCTGCCTGTAACCCACCCGCCGCCAAACCGTCATCCCCCGCGCCTATCTTGAAACTCCCGTAATCGCCTTGGGAGACTCGAAATGGCCCAGCCCTACGAAGAACGCRACAGCGCCGCCAAAACCCGTCGTCAGCAAGAAGATCAGCGCCGCATGGAGTTTCGCCGCGCTATCGAAGATCGTTGCGAACGCCGCCAACTGCTGGCCGAGATCGGTGATTTCCCTGATCTGGAGCTCAATTACTGGCACGCAGCGCCGGCAACTTCGCGTCGAAACGCTCAACCAGCGCACTGATCTGCACCCGCTCGCTGCGGATAAACGCAAGGAATGCGTGGGCCACGGGTGAAAGCCGTTTGGCCTTGGCCTGAACCAGACACCAACTGCGGAACAGCGGCAGCTCTTCGACCGGCAACTCAATCAATCCGCCGGTCGCCAACTCAAGGTTCAGGGCGTGGCGCGTCAACAGCGCTACGCCCAGACCCGCCAACACACATTCACGCTGAGCTTCGGCTGACGAGACCTCCTGGGTCTGGTTGAAGTGCACGCGCTTTTCCTTGAAATACTCCTCGCACGCCATTCGTGTCCCGGAACCGGGTTCGCGCAGCAGGAGGGTGTAGGGCTCAAGGTCCTGCAGGCGTAGCGGCCCCATGTGGCACAACGGATGATCCGGTGGCGCCACCGCAACAATCGGGTTGTTGAGGAAGGGCAGGAACTCCAGCCCCATGTCCTGTGGCACCATCGACATGATCACCAGGTCATCGCGGTTGTCTGACAGGCGTCGAATCACTTGCCCCCGATTGACCACCGTCAGTTGCAGGTTTACTTCCGGATGCTGACGTTTAAATGCGGCAAACAGGTGCGGGACGAAATACTTGGCGCTGGACTCTACCGCCAGTTTCAGCTGGCCTTGCAGCGATCCTTGCATGTCTGAAAGCTGCATATCGAGGTTTTCCAGGCGCCCGAAAATATCGCGACTGGCGCGTTGGAGTGCTTCGGCAGCCTCAGTCATGTAGAGTTTTTTGCCAACGTAATCGAACAACGGCTGGCCAATCAGCTCCTCAAGTTGACGAATCTGTAGGCTGACGGCCGGTTGTGTGAGTGACATTTCGTCGGCTGCCCGGCTGTAGGATCTTAAATCACAGACTTCATTGAAAATCTGCAATTGACGCAATGTCATACGCATCAATGACTTACGCATATTGTGTCGCTCCCGCCACAGGCTGATACATCAACTATAAGTCTTTACTTATGCCTGACCCAATTATTATTCATTTTTGTTAATCCCTTGTGGGGGCTAGTGTGGGCCTGCGACTGAATTGAAACATTTGGTCACGCGTCGACCTGATCTAGCAGGTCGTGGGTACCACCGGCTCAAGGGAACCTCCAAAAGTGATAAAAAAGATCCTGATCGCCAACCGTGGTGAGATTGCCGTACGAATCGTACGTGCCTGCGCCGAGATGGGCATTCGCTCGGTCGCGATCTATTCCGATGCTGACCGTCATGCGCTGCATGTGAAGCGTGCGGACGAGGCCCACAGCATTGGTGCCGAGCCATTGGCCGGCTACCTGAACCCGCGCAAGCTGGTGAACCTGGCGGTGGAAACCGGTTGCGATGCGCTGCACCCTGGTTACGGCTTCCTTTCGGAAAACGCCGAACTGGCAGACATCTGCGCTGAACGCGGCATCAAATTCATTGGTCCATCGGCTGAAGTCATTCGCCGCATGGGCGACAAGACCGAAGCCCGCCGCAGCATGATCAAGGCTGGCGTGCCGGTCACCCCGGGTACTGAAGGCAACGTCGCGGGCATCGAAGAAGCCTTGATTGAAGGTGACCGCATTGGTTACCCGGTGATGCTCAAGGCCACTTCCGGTGGTGGCGGTCGCGGTATCCGTCGTTGCAACAGCCGTGAAGAACTCGAACAGGCTTTCCCTCGCGTGATCTCTGAAGCCACCAAGGCTTTCGGTTCGGCGGAAGTGTTCCTGGAAAAGTGCATCGTCAATCCAAAGCACATCGAAGCACAGATTCTCGGCGACAGCTTTGGCAACGTGGTTCATCTGTTCGAGCGTGATTGCTCGATCCAGCGTCGCAACCAGAAACTGATCGAGATCGCCCCGAGCCCGCAACTGACCCCGGAACAGCGCGCCTACATCGGCGACCTGTCGGTGCGTGCAGCCAAGGCCGTGGGTTACGAGAACGCCGGTACCGTGGAGTTCCTGCTCGCCGAGGGCGAGGTGTACTTCATGGAGATGAACACCCGGGTGCAGGTGGAACACACCATCACCGAAGAAATCACCGGCATCGACATTGTGCGTGAGCAGATCCGCATTGCGTCCGGCCTGCCGCTTTCGGTGAAACAGGAAGACATCCAGCACCGCGGTTTCGCCCTGCAGTTCCGGATCAACGCCGAAGACCCGAAAAACAACTTCCTGCCGAGCTTCGGCAAGATCACCCGTTATTACGCGCCCGGCGGTCCCGGTGTGCGTACCGACACGGCGATCTACACCGGTTACACCATCCCGCCGTTCTACGACTCCATGTGCCTGAAACTGGTGGTGTGGGCGCTGACCTGGGAAGAAGCGATGGACCGTGGCTTGCGTGCCCTCGACGACATGCGTCTGCAAGGGGTCAAGACCACCGCCGCGTACTACCAGGAAATCCTGCGTAACCCGGAATTCCGTAGCGGCCAGTTCAACACCAGCTTCGTTGAAAGCCACCCTGAACTGACCAACTACTCGATCAAGCGCAAACCCGAAGAGCTGGCCCTGGCCATCGCCGCCGCCATCGCCGCCCACGCAGGCCTGTGAGGAATATAGCAATGAGCAAACAAATCCACGTAACCGATACAATCCTGCGCGACGCCCACCAATCGCTGCTCGCCACCCGCATGCGCACCGAAGACATGCTGCCGATCTGCGACAAGCTCGACAAAGTCGGCTACTGGTCGCTGGAATGCTGGGGCGGCGCGACCTTCGACGCCTGCGTACGCTTCCTGAAAGAAGACCCGTGGGAGCGTCTGCGCCAACTGCGCGCTGCGCTGCCTAACACCCGTCTGCAAATGCTCCTGCGTGGCCAGAACCTGTTGGGCTACCGCCATTACAGCGACGACGTGGTCAAAGCCTTCGTCGCCAAGGCCGCGGTCAACGGCATCGACGTGTTCCGCATCTTCGACGCCATGAACGATGTGCGTAACCTGCGCGTTGCCATCGAAGCGGTGAAAGCGGCCGGCAAACATGCTCAGGGCACCATCGCGTACACCACCAGCCCGGTGCACACCATCGATGCCTTCGTGGCACAAGCCAAGCAAATGGAAGCCATGGGTTGCGACTCGGTGGCGATCAAGGACATGGCTGGCTTGCTGACGCCATACGCCACTGGCGAACTGGTTAAAGCGTTGAAATCCGAGCAGTCGCTGCCGGTCTTCATCCACTCGCACGACACTGCCGGTCTGGCCGCGATGTGCCAAATGAAGGCTATCGAAAACGGTGCCGACCACATCGACACTGCGATCTCCAGCTTCGCTTGGGGCACCAGCCACCCGGGCACCGAGTCGATGGTCGCCGCCCTCAAAGGCAGCGAGTTCGACACCGGCCTGAACCTGGAATTGCTGCAAGAAATCGGTCTGTACTTCTACGCCGTACGCAAGAAGTACCACCAGTTTGAAAGCGAATTCACCGCGGTCGATACCCGTGTTCAAGTCAATCAGGTACCGGGCGGGATGATTTCCAACCTGGCCAACCAGTTGAAAGAGCAGGGCGCGCTGAACCGCATGAGCGAAGTGCTRGCCGAAATCCCKCGCGTTCGTGAAGACCTCGGCTTCCCGCCGCTGGTAACGCCGACCTCGCAAATCGTTGGCACCCAGGCCTTCTTCAACGTATTGGCCGGTGAGCGCTACAAGACCATCACCAACGAAGTGAAGCTCTACCTGCAAGGCGGCTACGGCAAGGCGCCGGGCACCGTGAACGAGCAACTGCGTCGCCAGGCAATCGGCAGCGAAGAAGTGATCGACGTGCGTCCAGCCGATCTGCTCAAGCCGGAAATGACCAAGCTGCGTGAAGAAATTGGCGCCGTGGCCAAGTCCGAAGAAGACGTGTTGACCTATGCGATGTTCCCGGACATCGGCCGCAAGTTCCTCGAAGAACGCGCTGCCGGCACCCTGACGCCTGAAGTGCTGCTGCCGATTCCTGAAGCCGGTAGCGTGGCCTCGGCCGGTGGCGAAGGCGTGCCGACCGAGTTCGTCATCGACGTCCACGGAGAAACCTATCGCGTCGACATCACCGGTGTCGGCGTCAAGGCTGAAGGTAAGCGTCACTTCTACCTGTCCATCGACGGCATGCCGGAAGAAGTGGTGTTCGAACCGCTCAACGAATTCGTCAGCGGCGGCACCAGCAAGCGCAAGCAAGCCACCGCGCCGGGTCACGTCAGCACCACCATGCCGGGCAACATCGTCGATGTGCTGGTCAAGGAAGGCGACACCGTGAAAGCAGGGCAAGCCGTGCTGATCACCGAAGCGATGAAGATGGAAACTGAAGTCCAATCGGCCATCGCCGGCAAAGTCACCGCCATCCACGTGGCTAAGGGCGACCGGGTGAACCCGGGCGAAATCCTGATCGAGATCGAAGGCTGATTTAACAGCCTCGATACAACGCTTTAAACCTCGGGGGGGCATGTGCTCCCCTTTTTTTTCGCCCGGGATTTGAGGGTTAGAAGCTCATTCGCCACTGACCCGTTACGCCATGGTTTCGGCTGTCGGTACCGAACTCACTGTTAAGGCTTACCCCCAAAGTGTGCTTGGCTGACAAACCGAGATCCAGACCTGCATCGACCAACAGGCTGTCACGATCCAGTGGTGCACCGGAAACGGTGAAGTCTTTCCCGCCCGTGACCAGTCGTTGTCGGGTATTGCTGTCGACGTCGCCAAACGTGTGTTTCCAGCTGGCTGTGAATCTCGGTGTTAGTTGCATGCCGTTATCCAGCGTGTTGAGCTTCGCCAGTCGCAGGCCGAATGTGCTGTTCACGTTGTTCTGGGTTTGACTGTGGACCTTCAACGCAGCCGCGCCTCCTTTCTCCGTATAGCCGTCCCGCTGATAGCGTTGATAGCCAAGGCCGGCAAACGGCTCAATGCTGACGTGGGCACGGCCCAGGTTGTAGCCGACTTCCGCGAACGCCTGCTGGGTGTTGGCGTCGTAGCGGCCTTCGGGGCGATCGCTGAAACCTTTGAAGGCAACCCGGCGTTTCGTGTGTCCGTCGTGATTGCTGTAAGTCGCACCGAGGCGCAGCGACACAGGACCGTCCTGGCGCAGGGCATAGGTGCCCACGTGCCAGCTGTCGAGATCGCCGTCGAGGCCGCGGCTGTCCAGTCGCGTTGCGGATTTGCCACCCAACACACCGATGCGCCATTGCTCATCGATGCCCCAATCTGCGCCGAGAACCAGACCTTGTGTTGAGAATACAAGGGCGTCGTTATCGCTATCCAGTGTTCCGCCGAGGCCTAGCGCCTGGAGCCAGACCCTGCCGTTGTTTTCACCGCCAGCGGCTACACGCGGTGCATTTTTCTGATTGCCAAATACAGCTGCGCTGTCGAGCTGGCGCATGGCCGAGAGCATGGTTGCGCTGATGGGGCTGTCGCTGTTGAGCGTCGCCTTCGCGAGATTGGCGTTGTTGCCTGCGGCCAGCTGTTCAATGGCATGAGACGCGGTGGTTTTGTCGCTACCGAGCAGGGCAGCTATAGCTGCGTTTTCAGGGCTGGATGGTTTGGGTGCGGTCGTCACGGGATGGGTAGCGGCGGGTGGGGTTGTCGCCGTAACGGGTTTGTCGGTGGTGGGTGGAGTTACGGCTGTCGGTGGTATTTCAGCGGTATTCATTGGCGCATTGGCAGGGAGGGACGTATCGGCGCTTACCGGTATATTGAGTTCATCTGAAAGGGTCATTGCAATGTCAGTTGGCGCCAGCGCTTGCGGTATTACCATCGGATCCACGATGCCCTGAGCGTCTTCACGCTCGTTAGTGACGGGATGGGTAGCCGCGGGTGTAGTTTGCGCTGTAACGGGCTGGTCGGTGGTCAGTGGGGTGGCGGCTGACGCTGGAAGCTCAGCAGTATCTGTTGGCGCAGGGACAGGGTCGGAAGTATCGGCGTTTACCGACGTATTCAATCCTTCCGAGACGGTTAATCCATTGTCAGAAGGCGTCGGCACTGGTGGTGATTCCATCGGCTCTACCAAGCTTTTGCCGGCCTCCTGTCCATTTTTAGTGATAGCGACGCTCTCGAAAGGCACATCGTTTCGGGCGTAGGTCAGGCCGACGGTCTTTGCCTTGTAATGGGGAGTAGCGGTCATGAATGCCAGTTCGTTTACGATTCTGCCAAACTCCCCCTTCACCTTTTTTGCTTCGATAATCGTGTACTGACTGCTTGGCGGATGATCACCCGGTACCGCAACAATTTTCAGTGTGGCATCGCCGAGGCTGGCAGTGCCGTCGACTTTGATCGTCTCCCCACGGCCATCGGGGGAGACCTCGTAAGCAAGAACACCGGTGCTGGAAAGGTTCAAGTCGCCTTTGACCCTTGGGGCGCCTTGTAATCTATCGATGTYGAGCTGACCCAAAACCTCCAGACCGCCGACAGTACCTTTGCCTGCAAACTGACCGCCATTCTCAACCGTCACGATTCCCTTTATTTCGCCATTGTTGAAGAGCTGCCCGGCCGCACTGGCCTTGCCGTTGATTTTTCCGTTATTGGTCAGAATGCCCTTATCAAGTACCGCAACTTCGTCTTTGAAATCTCCTTTACTGGTCAGCGTCCACTCTCCCGCCGAAACGTACAGATCGTTGAAATTACGGGTGTTCCCCAGCTGGCCGCCATCAGTACCGATGAGCTGGATAACATTGGTGCCTTTACCTCCATCCACGCGGCCTTCGAAGCTGCCACCGTTTTTGACAATGATGAGGGCATCCCGGTCTTGCGGCTTCACGGAAACACCCCGAAGTGCGGGCTGAGGCGAATCAATCTCGGACGTGAATGTGCTGGCCGCGCCTGTAAAGGCTTGAAGCCGGGCAAGCGGGTCCGCTGGCGTAGCCTCTGGAAGCTGGGTTACCTCAACGAGGCTCGTTGGCTCTGCTTGATCTGTCAGTTGTTGAGCGTTTGTAAACTCAGTGCAACCCAGCGTAAGCGCAATGGCCAATGCCAGGTGTTGTGGGCGTAATGTGTGTTGAACAGACATAGGGTTCGACCTCTTTTTAATGAAGGTCAAACTCTAAATATCGGCCTTGGATACCGATGTCAGGCGGTTCTGGAGGGTATGCAGGCGGTGTCAGATTGCTCGATGTAGAAAATCTTCCACTGTTTGAGTGCAGTGGTTTTTAACGCTTCGAACCGACGACCTTTTCTTACAAAAAATCGAGTCACCGGAAGCGATCGCACACTCAGAAACTCATTTGCCTTTGCCCAAAAAGCCGTGATTGCGGCTGTTACTCCTAATCTCACCAGAACCAAGCCATCTCGATCCGGATGGCTTTTACAGAATGATGCCTGCGCTACACCTATGTGCAATTTGATGCACATTTTGTCGTCCAAAACGCAAAAAATGCATTCTAATGCGTAAATTGGTACCGCAGTCAGCCTGTAACTGCACTATATTGCAAACTGCGTATCATTTTTGGATGTGCTAACGCATTTAATTGCAGGTGGATTTATGTACGCACTGACACTCCAGGCATACACGTCCGGGAAATGGCTGGATGCGATGACGTTGGTTTTTGTTGAGCCAGAAAAGGGATTTGAAGGCCCCTGCCGGTTTGGTTACAAAAAAGACTATGTAGCCAATAACTTTGAGTACATCGAATCGCCTTTCTCCAAAGCAGTCAGCGCCAGGTTGCCATTGGATTGGGATAGTACTTCACTGAAAAAAGCGCCTGCTTTCCTGCTCGACATAGCTCCTGCGGGCGCCGCCAAACGCTTTCTCATGGCACGAGTTGGGCAAGAAAAACCCGAAGGAATCAGCGCTGATTTGTTTTTGCTGGGGCGAAGCACACCAGCGCCTATTGGCCACATGCGTATCAAAGAATCCGTTGATGCTGTCGTTGAAAGGGTTGCAATGGGCTTTCCACGCAACGAAGTGGTCGACCGCGATAATACTTTTCTGGAGTACGCCTACGAGCAGGGTGCCGCAATTGGTGGGGCAACCGGGGCCGGAGGAGAAGCGCCAAAACTGTTGATGTCGGAAGGTCGAGACGGCTTGCTCTATCCAGATGCTGTGATCAGCGACGATCAAGTGGTGCAGCATTGGTTTGTAAAGTTTGCTCGTAACAAGGGAACTCAGACAGACCAGATTATTCTCAGAAGCGAGTTCCACTATTACAAGGCATTGCACGCTCTAGGTATCGAGACTGTCGCGGCAGATGGACTCGCATTGGAGGAAGCGAATAAGCCAAGCCTTTGGATGCAGCGCTTTGATCGCAAAGTGACAAATCAGGGTGTTGAGCGTTTGGCGGTTGAATCGATTTACTCGCTGGCGGGTGTGACGGTGCCCGGTAGTTACATGGACCATCTGGAGGTAATCCAGCATCTGGCTCAACTCTGGACACTGGCCGGGCAGGTCGATCAGATCCCCGATCTGGTGTCCGATTATCTGCGAAGAGACTTGCTCAACAAAATTCTTGGCAACTCCGATAACCACGGTCGCAACACCTCGATTATTCGCGACACCGACTCCTTTCGCCTCGCTCCAATTTACGACTTGGCTCCGATGGTGATGGACGATGAAGGGGTCACGCGCACGACTAAATGGCCAAAGCACCTGGAGGTAGCGGGCGAGGTGAAATGGCGAGAGGTTTGTAATGCCTTGGCAATGATCGGAGATCCTGAAGCCCTGTATGAGGGGTTACGAAAGGACGCTGATCACCTATTGGCTCTGCCAGACATTCTTACCGCTAGCGGTCTTCCTGAAGTCACCATGAATCATCCAGCGATTGCCCTGAGAAATCTTGAGCAGCGCTTGAAAAACTGGGGGCTGAAATGACCATTTCCATTGATGCTCGGGCTTTGTTGATTGAAAGTATTCAAGAGGGGCTGGCTCAAGGCACGCTTGAGATCAGCGAAGCAGTTCGCCGGTTACGAGTCGAGGTCACAGGCTTGCACCAGACCCAATTCGCAAAAATGTGCAAAATCTCGGTACGCACGCTGGTGCATATCGAACATGGAGAAGGGAATCAAACGCTGAAATCGCTGAATGCCGTGTTCAGGCCGTTTGGCCTGAAGATGGGCGTAGTGCGGATTCGACGCGACTTGAGTTGACACAACAGCACGAAATTTGTGGCGAGGGAATCCTCGCCACAGGTACGACGAAAAACCGCAGGCGCTTACGCTCGACACTCCACCAACGTTTTCACCTGCCCCGATCCCGTCTGGTTCTCATCGCTCAACCAGCGCTCAAACCCCGCGCCAATAGCTGGCCATTCCGAGTCCAGAATCGAATACCACGCTGTGTCCCGGTTCTGCCCCTTCACCACCATGTGCTGGCGGAACACGCCTTCAAAACTGAACCCCAATCGCTCGGCCGCGTATTTGGAGCGGGCGTTGCCGTTGTTGCACTTCCACTCCAGACGGCGATAACCCAGTGCAAACGACTCCTTGGCCAGCAGATAAATCGCCTCGGTACTTTTCGGCGAACGCTGCATCGGTGCGCCGAAGGTTACATGGCCGATTTCGATGCGACCTTGTGCCGGGACAATCGACATCAGACTGAGAATGCCCTGCACCTCACCGCTGACACGGTCGATCACGCTGAAGAAATACGGATCGCTGTTGGCCGCATGGTTGTTCAGCCAGTCGTTGAATGCACTGCGTTCCGGGAAAGGCCCATAGGGCAAATAGTCCCAGAGTTTCGGATCGGCACCCGGGCCCTGCAAGGCCCTGAACAAACCCTCGCCATGACGCGCCGGGTCGAGTTTTTCCAGGCGAATGAAACGCCCTTCGATGGTTGTAACGGTGGGGGCCGGGGCGCCTTTCCAGTCTGCGAGTGAAGTCGACATGTTGTTCTCCTTGAACCTTAAAGGGCTTTTCGAAACTGGATGAAACCGGGGCGTTCGGCGATGCGCTCGTAGAGCTGGATCGCGGTGGCGTTGGTTTCGTGGGTCAGCCAGTGGACTTTGCTGCAACCGTCCGCTTTGGCGGTGGCGTAGACGAATTCGATGAGCTTGCGGCCGACGCCGGTGCCGCGGGTTTCCGGCGTCACCAGCAGGTCTTGAAGATAGCAGGAGTTTTCGATGCTCCAGTTCGACCGATGGTAGATGAAGTTCACCATGCCGACCGCTTTGCCATCGATCCACGCCAACGCTGAATGTGTCGGTTCAGTCGGGTCGAGCATGCGTTGCCAGGTGCTGTCAGTGACCGGGTCAGGCAACTCGGTGTTATAGAAACGCAGGTAGGCTTGCCACAACGGCAACCAGGCAGCGTGATCGTCGGCGCTGACCTGGCGAATTTCAATCTGATTCATGTTCATTCCTTAACGCATCAAGTGGGCGAGCGCCTGGTCGTGCACATCGGGGCTGGCGGCGAGCCCTTCGCGCACACCGGCGATGTCTGCGGCGCTGCGGTTCTGGCTGAGCTTGCGTTTGCCTTGCAGCCGCTGGATCGGCAGGGCAAACCCGACAATCGCCTTGAGCATGCCGTCGATGTAATCAGCAGGAGCATCCGCGACTTTCCACGGCTGGGCACGGCCGGCTTCGTGACGATCAGTCAACGCGCTGACCAGGTTGAGCAGGCGCTCGGCATCGCTGAATACGTCGGCGATGCCATAGGCATGTACCGCGACGTAGTTCCAGGTCGGCACGACTTTGCCGTGTTCGGCTTTGCTCGGGTAAAACCCCGGGCTGACGTAAGCATCGGCACCGGCAAAGATCACCAGCGCTTCGGCGCCGTCCTGCAGTTCCTTCCACTGAGGATTAGCCCGGGCGAAGTGACCGTAAAGGGTGCCATTCGGACCTTCGTCCGGTTTGAACAACAACGGTAGATGACTGGCTTGCAGACCTTGTTCGCTGTGGGTCACCACCGTGGCGAGGCGGGTGCCGAGGATCTGCTGGTGCAGTTCATCCAACTCTTTAATAGCAAAGCTGCTGGGGTTGTACATGGAAATATCCCTTGGCGAATGCCTCCATCCTAGGCAGGCTATTGGTCTGTTGTAAGAGCCATTAACGATCAATTTCATAGGTCCATTGCAATGACCGACGCGCCACTCTCCCTGTCGTTCAACCCTGCCGGTATCGAACTTGATCGGCGTCAGGGCCTGAGTCGTCAGCTTTATCAGGCATTGCGCCTGCGAGTGCTGGACGGGCGACTGGCCAGCGGCACGCGATTGCCGGCCAGTCGCGATCTGGCGGCGGCGCTGGCGATTTCTCGTAACAGCGTGGTGCGAGCCTACGATCAGCTCTATGCCGAAGGCTTTATCGAAGGGCGCGTGGGGGATGGGACTTACGT
>NZ_JBFUKU010000181.1:0-11518 GCF_056400685.1 Pseudomonas sp. P5_A12
GAACGGTACGGCGGTGCCCTTTAACCTCTCAGCCTTTGACTGGGGCCGGTGCAGCGCCCATGACCTGCCACGGGTATTACGCAAGCTGGAAGCCGGCAAAGTGCGCAGCGCAGACCGTCAGCTGTCACAAAGCCTGGAAGAAACACTGGCACGACGCACTGAATTCCTCACGGCCTACCAGAACAAGGCCTATGCCGAGCGTTATCGGCAACGTGTCGAACAATTCATGAAGGCAGAAACGGCACTGCTCGGGCAACCGGGGAAACTGTCGGAAAGCGTCGCCCGTTACTACTTCAAAGTGCTGGCGATCAAGGATGAATACGAAGTGGCGCGCCTGTTTACCGATGGCCAATTTCTGGAAAAAATCCAGGCCAGCTTCGAGGGCGACTACCGCCTGCGCTTCCATCTGGCGCCGCCGCTGCTGAACGATAACGGCTCCGGGCGCGAACCGAAAAAACGCAGTTTCGGTCCGTGGATGCTGCAAGGCTTCAAGCTGCTGGCCAAGCTCAAGTTCCTGCGCAACACCTGGCTCGATCCGTTCGGCCGTACCCATGAACGCAAGGTGGAACGCAACTGGTTGGCCAACTACGAACGCGTCCTCGACGTAGTGCTGAAGGGTTTGACTGCCGAAAAACAGGCCCTGGCTCAAGAGTTGGTAGAGCTGCCTGAAAGTGTTCGCGGGTATGGTCCGGTGAAAGAGCGATTCCTCGACCACGCGCAACAGCGCCAGGCGCAGTTGCTGGTGCAGTGGCGTAATGGCTCGATCGGACAATTCCATGATGCCAGCCAGGGCAACCGTAATATCGCGGTTACCCAGCTTTAAACCTCATAGCCCGCGCTTCGGCGCGGGCTAGATGTTTGCGCTCATCGGCAAGGCGCAGTCAAAAACAATAAGGTGAGCAATGAACGAAGAACTGGCTAACCACTACCGTGAAATTCTCCAGGGTGTCGGCGAAGATCCAGAACGCGAAGGCTTGCTGGACACGCCAAAACGCGCGGCAAAAGCCATGCAGTACCTGTGTCATGGCTACCAGCAAAGCCTCGAACAGATCGTCAATGGCGCATTGTTTGAATCGGACAACGATGAGATGGTCATCGTCCGTGACATCGAACTTTACTCCCTGTGCGAACACCATTTGCTGCCGTTTATTGGCAAGGCCCATGTCGCCTATATCCCGACGGGCAAAGTGCTGGGGCTGTCGAAAATCGCGCGTATTGTCGATATGTTCGCCCGCCGTTTGCAAATTCAGGAAAACCTGACACGCCAGATTGCCGATGCCATTGCCCAGGTAACCGATGCCGCCGGGGTGGCGGTGGTGATCGAGGCGAAACACATGTGCATGATGATGCGTGGCGTGGAGAAGCAGAACTCGGTGATGAGTACTTCTGTGATGCTCGGCGCCTTCCGTGAGTCGTACAACACTCGCCAGGAATTTTTGCAGTTGATACGCGGTCGCTAAATGAGTGTGCCGGGTTCGCCCAGGCACACCGCCTGCCACTCAACTGAGCATCATCATCCCGCCGTCAACCACTAGCGTCTGACCGGTGACAAACCGCGAACCATCGCCGGCAAGAAATACCAGCACAGGGGCCAGGTCCCGGGCCGGTTCGCCCAGCTTTCCGCCGATAGGAACTTGCCCGGCCATGTACGCATCGTGCTGCTGCAATTGTTCGGCGCTCATACTCGCGCGGGTGGCGTCGTACATCGGCGTCCACATCGCCGGAGCGATGGCGTTGACGGTAATGCCCAAGGGGCCCCATTCCCGCGCCACCGTGCGCGTCCACGCCAGCACGGCGCCCTTGCTGGCAGCATAATGGGCTTTGCCCGGCTGTCCGAGCACGCCTGCGGCTGAGGCGAAATTGATGATCCTTCCGCCGCTGCCCTTGAGCAACTCATAAGCCGCACGATTGGTCAGGAAGGTGCCACGGGTATTCACCGCAAAAACCTTTTCCCACTCGTCCAACGTGATGCTGTCGGCGCTGGCATTGGGCGCGATGCCCGCGGCATGCACCAGCACGTCCAGACCGTTGAGCTGTTCATTGGCCCAGGCAAAGGCAGCGTCTACCGATTGACTGTCAGCGATGTCGCAGACTCGCGTGTGCGCCCAACCACCGCCTTCACCTGTTATGGAGTCACCCTCGCCCAGGTCAAGGCTGACGACATAGGCCCCCTCCTCCACAAACGCCTTGACCACTGCCGCGCCAATACCGCGGGCGCCCCCCGTGACGATGATCCGCTTACCGACCAGTTGCATGGGCTGTTCCTCTTGTTTGGGTTTTGTCAGGCTGTTTGATCTATGCGCTGCAACGCCGCTGCAAAAAGGCGCAGCGCCGAGGCGTGGTGCTTTTCACCCGTTACTCTTGAGGCTTTACCCGCACAGGCGCGGGCATGGCTGACTTCGAGAAAAATGCCAAGCTTGAAACCGGCCAGCACCAGGTACCAAGTGAAGTCTGCCAACGAGCGCGAGCTGCCGGCGCGGTAATGCGCGACCAATTCATCGCTGCTGCAAAAGCCATCCCAGGGATGGACTTCAATAGTGCCCGCCCCGCGACCATCGGCACCGGGCCAGGTCACCACCAGCCAGGCAAGATCAAGCAACGGATCACCGATGGTTGCCAGTTCCCAATCGACCACGGCAGCCAGTTCTCCACAATCGTGCCGGAACATGACATTGGACAAGTGAAAGTCACCGTGTTGGATACCCACCTGGAACTGCTGCGGGCAATGATCGCTTAACCAGCTGGCTAAGCGTTCGAGCCCTGGCAAACCGCTGGCGCCGGGCCAACCGGGATAGTCTTTGACACTGTCCAATTGCGCCAGCCAGCGTGAGACCTGACGCTGATGAAAACCCTCAGGTCGGCCAAAATCCGCCAGCCCTACCGCCTGGTAGTCAATCTCGCCCAAGCGCAAAAGCGCATCCACCATCGCTAGCCCCATGCGCCGGCGCATTGCAGGCTGCTGCGCATGCGGCGTCGGCAAACCCGCCGCGCAATTGGGATTAAAACCCTGCACCGGCTCCATCAAATAGAAACTGGCGCCCAGAACAGTCTGGTCAACACAGTCGGCTATCAAACCGGCATGGGGCACCTGCGAGCCGGCCAATGCCTTGAGCAAGCGCGCTTCACGGGAAATGGTTTTACTGCCGATCTCGCGCAATTCCATGGAAGGCCGTCGCAACACGAATTCACGCGAACCACGCCGAAAACGCAGCAACAGATTTTGCGTGCCTCCGGTCAGGCGCTCCGGAGCCTCGATGGGCCCGTGTTCCAGGCCCTTGGTGTCCATCCAGAGCGCCAGGCGTTCCATGTCGACCAAACCCTCCCAGTCGCTCATGCGTTCCGCTCGCCGAGAGTGGCCAGCACGTCGGCGTATTTTTCCCGGGCACGGGCCGCGGCAGTGGGCCGGTGGTAAGCGGGGAATAATTCGTCGCAGGGCTGATAGTCGCGCAGTAGTTGTTTGGCGACCGTGACTTTGTGTACCTCCGTAGGCCCGTCGGCCAGTCCCATCTGGAAGGAGCGCACGATGTAGCCGGTAAACGGCATTTCTTCACTGACCCCTAACGAGCCATGCACATGCAGAGCGCGCGCGGCGATGTCATGCAGCACTTTGGGCATGACAGACTTCACCGCGGCGATGTCTTTGCGCACCCGCTTGTAGTCCTGATACTGGTCGATACGCCACGCCGTGCGCATCACCAGCAAACGAAATTGCTCCAGCTCGACCCATGAGTCGGCAATTTTTTCCTGGACCATCTGCTTGTCCGCCAGACGACTGCCCTGAGTACTGCGCGACAGGGATCGTTCACACAGCGCATCCAGGGCTTTTTGCGCCTGGCCAATGACACGCATGGCGTGATGCACGCGCCCGCCACCCAGCCGCACCTGGGCCACAACAAACGCCTGACCGGGCGCGCCGAGCATATCGCTCGCGGGAAYTCGTACCTTGTCGAATGACAGATAAGCATGGGTGGCGGCCGGGTCATCGGCGATACCAACATTGCGGATAATGCTCACCCCTGGTGCGTCAGCGGCGACGATAAACATCGACATGCCTTCATACACCGAGACGTTTTTATCGGTCACAGCCATCACGATGTAGAACGCTGCATAACGGGCGTTGGAGGCAAACCATTTTTCGCCGCTCAGCAGCCAGTCATCGCCATCGCGCACCGCTTCGGTGGTAAACACAGCGGGATCCGCGCCACCCTGCGGTTCGGTCATGGCGAAGCAGGACACGATATCGCCATCGAGCAACGGTTGCAGGTAGCGCTGCTTCTGCGCCGCAGTGCCGTAATGGGCGAGGATTTCACCATTGCCGGAATCGGGTGCCTGGCAGCCGAATACAATCGGGCCAAACAGCGAACGGCCGAGAATTTCGTTAATCAATGCCAAGCGCACCTGGCCATACCCTGCCCCGCCCAGTTCCGGGCCCAAGTGACACGCCCACAATTTGCGTGCTTTCACCTGCGCCTGCAACGGTTTGACCAGCTGTTTGAACAACGGGTCATGGATATTCCAAGGGCTGCCCAACACATGATCGAGAGGCTCGACTTCCTCACGTACAAACTGCTCGATCCAATCCAGTTCCGCTTGAATCTCGGGGTCGGTCTGAAAGTCCCAGGCCATGGTGTTTCTCCTAGCAAATAGTGATCAAGCGAGCAGCATGCCGCCGTCGACCAACAGGGTTTGGCCGAGCACATAACTGGCCAGCGGTGAGGCAAGAAACAGCGCCACGTTGGCCATGTCCTGAGGCGTACCCAGGCGCCCTTGAGGAATCGCACGCAGTGCGCCTTCGAGGCGTTTAGGGTTGCTGGTGGTCACCCGTGTCAGTTTGGTTTCCACCAGCCCTGGGGCAATCCCATTAACCCGGATACCGTCACGGGCCCAGGCTTCAGCCAGGGTTCGAGTCAGCCCAAAAGCACCCGTTTTTGAGGCGTTGTAGGCGGGATTTCCGCGGGTGGAATGGAACGCGGCTGCCGAGCTGACCGTGATCATCGAGCCCTTGGCTTGCATCAACAGCGGGTGAAATTTCTGCGCACACACCATCAGGCTGGTGAGGTTGACGTCGAGTACGTGCTTGAAGCCCTCGGTCAGAAATTCCTGACGGTCGTAGAGCACCGTGCCTTGTGCTTGCACCAGCACATCGAGGCGGCTGAATGGCACACTCGCGGCCTCGATCAACGCTGCATCCGCGACGTCGACCTGGGCGTAGTGCAGGCCTTCAAGGTTTGAATCGGAAGAATCCTGATACGCCGCCGCAGAGGCTCGCGTGCCCCAGACATAAACCTCTGCACCGCGCTGACGAAAGTTCTGCGCAATGCCATTGCCGATGCCACTGGAACCGCCGATCACCAGCACGGTTTTGCCACTGAAATCCAACTCGTACATGGGTGTTCCTTGTGCTTGTCAATGAAGGCTGCCGAATAACAGGCCCCGTTACAGTGCTGCCAAACCGGCTGAGGCCAAGTGTTCAAGTTCACTGTGGGTAAAACCGAGCGCTTCCAGCACTTGCCGGGTATGTTGGCCAAGGGCCGGTGGCGGGCGCTGTAGCGACAGCGGTAAGTTGCCGAAATCCCAGAACGCACCGATCTGTTGCAGGTCGCCGTACACCGCATGGGAATAATGGGCATGCAGACCCGCGGCGGCGTGTTCGGGACTGTCGAGAAACGCATCCATCTGCGCCTCCAGCACGGCCTGCGCTGGAACCTGCGCGGCCGCCAAAGCTGCGAGTGCCGCTTGCCGGGTGAGCCCTGCAAAATACTCTTGCGGCTGATGGCCCACCAGTGCGGCGAAACGCTGCACTTCATCAGGCCGCAGCGCGGCCACCACCAGCCAGGCATCGCTACACAAATACAGGCGATGTGCGTCACTCAGTCCCGTCTGCTGCGCATCTATGTGGGCGACAGGCGTGAGGCTGCCGTCTTCCAGCACCACCGCTTCACTCATCGACAGCAACGTAGCGCCCAACAATGAGGAGCTGACCATTTGCCCGGCGCCGCTGCGGTTGCGCTCGTACAACCCCAGCAGCAAGGCGTAGAGCGAGGATAAGCCAGCAAAAAAATCGCCCACGCCAAAGCGCAGCCACATCGGCGCCTGCCCCTCACCGCCCTGTTCAACTTCCCAGCCGCAGGAGGCTTGCATCAATTGATCAAAGCCCGGCCAATCCGCACGTGGGCCGGTCGGCCCGTAGGCGCTGACATGGCAATACACCAGCTGCGGGTTAAGTGCTTTGAGGCTCTCGTAGTCAACCTTGAGTTTGCGTGCGGCCGGCAGCCGCATGTTGTGGTGCACCACATCGGCCCAGCGTGCCAGCGCCTCAACGACGGGCTCGGTTTGCCGATCACCCAATTGCAGCGCCACCCCCAACTTGCCACGCTGAGTACCGCTGAAAATCCGCTCCAGACGACGCATGGCATCGCCTTTGGGTGCTTCGATTTTAATGACCTCGGCGCCCAGATCCGCCAGTAGCATGCAAGCAAACGGCCCGGCCAGGTAAGCACCCAGGTCCAGTACTTTCAAACCGTGCAGCGGTGGCAAAGGGGCGGGGGCGGACTCGCGACGTTGCACTGGAACCACGTCATCAGTGCTTGGCAGTCCGCGGTTCCCTTCGCCGGCCAGTGGCGCACTGCCGCCGACTCGCGCAGGCGGCTGGACCTTCCAGGCGGGGCCCGGTTGCAGGGTCTTTCCCAGTTGAACGTCATCGATTTCAACCACATAGCCATTCAGGCGCGCTTGCTCATCGAAGTAAATGTCGCCAAAGGCACCGGCAATTTGCGCGGCCACATCATGCTGCCAGAAATGCTCGACCCAATCCTGCGCCGGTCGTGTGGCGATGATCGCCTTGTTGGCGCCGAAGTTAGGCGCCACATGACTCGGTGGCCACAGCGCATTCAAGCGAGCCACTTCGGTTTCGCCCAGCTCATTGAGCGCCGCGGCCATCCACGGTGATTTGTCCGGCGAATAGTGCACATGCAGCCAGCGACCATCAGCGCACAGGTGCAATGGAATCGGGATGTGTTTATCCAGGCCCTTGGCAAAGACCGGCGTCGGCGTTTGTGCGCGGGTCCAATGCATGGTCATTGGCACCAGTGCTGCCTGGGCCAGACTCGTATGGGCGATGCCGCCACAACCATCACGATCACGTGCGAGCAAACGCGCCATTACCCCGACCACACATAGCCAGCAGGCCAGCCAGTTGGCAAATGGCATGCGTATAAACACCGGACCGGGACGATGAGCAGGCTGCTCATCCAACAGCCCCAGGCGCGCCAAAATCAACGTTTCCCGAGGGATGGCATTCGCCAGCACATGCCGTTGGGGCCAGCCGCCGATTGCGGAAATAATCAGGTGAGGAAAGTCTGCAATGAGCTCCGCGTCTGCCAAACCATGGGTCTGCGCCATTGCGGGGGTGAAGTCGTGCAGCAGCACATCGGCGGTGGCTAGCAGAGATCGCAACTGCTGGCGGTCGGCAGGGTTTTCCAGGTCAAGGGTGACGCTACGCTTGCCGCGGTTCAGCACCGCGAAGAGTGCCTGTTGATCTCGGGCCGGATTGCCGGGTGACTCAACCATCACCACTTCAGCCCCCGCTTCGCACAATTGCAAGCCGGCGGCTGAACCGGCAATGCCGGAACACAAGCTGATGACGCGAATTCCTTCGAGGATTGCCTGGCTCATACAGCACCTTTCAGTGACTTGCTCTGCTCAAAGCGTTTTGCAGCGAAGCTGCAGAACGAATCCATGGCGAAACTCTAAGGCACCCAAGAAAAAATCCATAGATAGATTAGTATTCCGAATATAGAATCATAAGTCTAAATATGAACAACATTTTGCAATTCGTTCAACACTACAATCAAAGGTCTCGACATGATCCTGCGCATGGACCACTTCACCATCGTCTCTGACCAGTTGGCCGCAACACGGGATTTCTACGTTGATGTATTGGGCCTGGTCGAAGGGCCACGCCCGCCCTTCCCGGTACCCGGCTTTTGGCTGTACACCCAGAACCAGCCAGTCCTGCATGTAGTGGGCGTCGCGCAAATGCCGGAGCCGCGCCGTGGCGTGCTCGACCATATGGCCTTTCGTGCGAGTGGCTTGCAGACGATGTGCGCGCTCTTGGCCAAGCAAGGCGTGCGCTTCAAGATCATTCGTGCTCCAGGTGCGGAGCGCACCTGGCAGCTGTTCATGCAGGACCCCAACGGGGTTGAAGTGGAACTGGACTTCGACGCCAGCGAAGAGCCGCCAACCGATTGGAAGGATTACCGGGGCCGCTAAATCAGCCCGCAGTAACTGCCGCCGTCGATCTGCAGGTTTTGCCCGGTGATATAGCTGGCCTGAGCCGAACACAGAAACGCGCAGGCTGCCGCCAATTCACTCGGCTGGCCAAATCGCCGCGCCGCTATCGGTTTGAGCATTTCCACCCGCGCCTGCTCGACACTGAGCTTACGATGCTTGGCCAACTGCTCGGTCATAAAACGCAGACGGTCGGTTTCAATACGCTCGGGCAGCAGATTGTTGATGGTCACGTTATCCCGTGCGACTTCGACTGACAGCGCTTTGCAGAAAGCCGTCAGCCCAGCACGCGCAGCCGTGGAGAGTCCCAAAGGCAATCGTGGCGATTTGACCATCGCCGACGTGATATTGACGATGCGGCCAAAACCGCGCTCGCGCATACCGCCCACCACCCCCTGAATCAGCAAAATGCCCGAGAGCATGTTGGCCTCAATGGCGGCCAGCCAGGCCGCGTGGTCCCAGTCTTCCAGGCGGCCCGGCTCAGGGCCGCCGTTGTTGGTCACCAGAATATCTACCACCGGACACGCGGCCAGGAGCGCCTGGCGCCCAGCCATGGTGGACAGGTCTGCGACCACCGTACGGGGCAACCGGCCAGTACTGCGCAAAATGTCTTGCGCGGTTTGTGCCAAGGTCTCGGCATCGCGGCCATTGATCAGCACATCGCAGCCTTCCTGCGCCAATGCCAGCGCACAGGCTTTGCCTAACCCTCGGGAGGATGCGCACACCACGGCAATACGCCCGCCAATACCCAGATCCATTGCAGTACTCCTCGCGTGATGGCGTCAGCCGTTCATGCCCAACAAGGCACTGATATTGCGTCCCGGCTCAGCGTCGCTGCCGTAGGCAAATTGGCCGGCACGCTGACGTTCGACCAACTGCTCCATCTGGTAGCGATACCGAGTACCCGGCGTATCGAAGCGCGAATGCAGGTCACGACGTTCGTCGGTGTCGAAATAGCGTTGATTCTGCGGGCGCACCACCGAGTTGTCCTGGGGCTGGATGATGTAGTTGATGCGCGGCATCACGTAGCGAAACGGCGCCGGTGCAGCGGTGGTGTTGAAGGTGACGTCACACCGCGAGCGATGTTTGCCCACCGGCAAGAACGGTTGCAGGTTAGGCACGTCATACCCGGGGCGAAAGCGCGGATAGGAGATGCACACGTTACTGCGCAAATGGATGTGCAGCACGGCGCGAAAATCCTGGTACTTGGCGCGCACGCCGCCAACCCAGCGCATGATCGGCGCGACTGACTTTTTTGCCACGGTACGGGTACGGGTCACGGTTTCGGAGGTCCATTGCACCTCCACCACGTCCGACTCACTGATACCGTCGCCAATGGTATTGGCATGCAGAAAATCGGCATGAGTCAGGTCAATCAGGTTTTCCACCGAGAGCGCCGAAGTCGCATCGAAACGCACCGTGCGCTGGGTGTAACCGGGAAGACTGCCATCCTGCGGTAGAAACGGAATATGCGGCAGCAATAGCGCGTCGGCATTATCCGGGTTGCCGTACCAGACCCAGATGTAGCCGTAACGCTCCACCAACGGATAAAACCCGCGACCTCCCGTAAACGCGGTCAGTACTGGTGCCTTGTCAGGTCGGTGGGGGTGAAACTCAGCAGCCACCGCCTGCCCGTTGTCCCGCCACAGGTAGTAGGGCTGTGCATGAATGATGCGGCGGATGGGCCGCGCGCTCAGGTCACGGCTATGG
This sequence comes from Pseudomonas sp. P5_A12, assembly GCF_056400685.1. Classification (NCBI taxonomy): domain Bacteria; kingdom Pseudomonadati; phylum Pseudomonadota; class Gammaproteobacteria; order Pseudomonadales; family Pseudomonadaceae; genus Pseudomonas; species Pseudomonas sp. P5_A12. Next base: position 10,000 of record NZ_JBFUKU010000181.1, read on the forward strand.
GAAACCGGGAACCAGGTATCACGCAGGTCATAGTTGATCGGTGTCCAGTCACCCCGCACTTTGCCAGGGAGGTTATCGGTGGAGGAAGGCACGGCATGCATAGTGGGTTCTCCAGTGCTCAGACGACTGCGCTGACGGGAATCAGGTGCGGTTGGCGCAAGGTTCTCAGCTCGCGGGACGAGGCTTCAAGCAAGGCCGCGATGGCCGTCCCATCAATAAGACCGTTCACGCTGAAAGGCGCCCGTTTGCGCAGGCGTGCGACTCGCCAGCGCAATGGTGCTTTGGCCGGCACCTGTTCATGCATGAAACCTCGCCAACACAAGCTGGTGGTGCCACGACGGTTGGCCCCGCTGGAGATCATCAGTGTGATGAGCGGTAACTCGTCTTCGCTGAGCAAATCCACACGAATAATGCCGCCTTGCAACGCGACGGCGGTGCGCACAATCAAGGGGTAATCCACCACAAACTGCGACGGCAGAAATTGTGTGCTCCATACCGCACCGCGCTCCAGAACCACACGCCCCTGCTCGCTGCGCAGATCGCCAAGGAAAAAATCAGTGAGGCGCACATGGGTAAAACCGAGCAAGCATTCCGGGCCGTCGAGCATCGCAGCCAGGTACTGGTCGTGACTCATGTTGACGATGGTGGAACCGGTAAATTCGCGCCCGCTCGGCTGGTAATCACTGCTGGGCAATTCAATTTGCGGTGTCCCCTCACCCAACCATACGTGGACAAAACCATTGGCCTCGCTCACTGCAAAGGCTCGTGCGGCGTATCGCGCAGGTACGCGTTCACCGGCGTGCAAATTGGGGATCTGAGTACAGGCACCATTGGCGCCATCGAAGGTCCAGCCGTGATAACCGCATTGCAAACCGGACTCGACGACTCGACCCAGCGCCAGCGGTACACGCCGATGTGGACAACGGTCTTCCAATGCAAAGGCTTGCCCGGCGGCGTTACGGAACAGGACCAGTTCCTCGCCCCCAAAGGCCACTGCCAATGGCGTTTGATCATTTACGGCCTCGGACAGCGCCATGGCCCACCAGCCTGGGGTCATCATCGGGTTGCCTCATTGTTATTGTGTTTTGGGCAATTGCGTTGAACGCGATCAGTGCTAAAGGTAACGCTTCGAAGTTAATCCAGCAAACCAAAATAAACAGTTTCATTATTTCTGTCGAAATATAAATAGGCGCTAACAATCACTCATTATTTTCAGTACACCCCTCCTAGACAAACGGTTTTCAGATCACATTCCGGTTTCTTTTGCGACCCACAAATGGACATTTTTTAATTTTGTGATCATGTTCTTATAGGAAATAGCTAGCGAACAATCCATAAGCCTGATTACCATGAGCATGCTCATTGACTTCAAGGTGCATTGAAGATGACCCAATCCACCCTCGGCTTCGTGCTCCATGACGTTGCCCGCTTGATGCGTAAACGCTTCGAACAATGGGCTCACGCTGCCGGTCTCACGCGCTCCCAATGGCAAGTCTTGGCCAAGCTTTCCATTCATGAG
>NZ_JBFUKU010000182.1:0-14166 GCF_056400685.1 Pseudomonas sp. P5_A12
GAGGGAAAACCCGATCACCTCGGTCTGTACCACCATGAGGGCAAGACGCTGCTTGCGCTCGAGGGAAAGCTGTACGCCGTGCAAGCGACTCAAGAAACCGGTCAGTTTCAGATTCAACACCCAAGCCACGTCGACACCTATAAGCCGTCATTGCGACACAATGGTCATGGCGCCTGGCAAACAGAACTGGAGCAACCCCTTTATTGGGACCGTGAAACCGTCATGCGGCGTCTTGGGCGCTCTGTCGAATCGTTTTCCAGCGCCGAGCGCGAGCAGATTCTGCGGATCAGCGGTTATCACGACAACGTATTGCGAGAAATCCATGTTGAAAACCATCGACCGCCATCGCTGCTGACCGACACCATCAAGCGTTTCAGGATCGATCGGGATATTCAGAGGTTTATCGAACAGATGGGTAGCGACCAGCCTGAGCAATATCGCAAGGCCGATCCGGTCTTACAGCACCAGTTGCTGACTCGATTCAACTCATGGCCTGTCGATACTGCCCTGCCGGAACCGGAAGCCCAGACGCCAGCATTGCGCAAGCAGACAGCGGACATTGCCCGAAACTATCGCAAGTCGCTGTTCGAGCTTCGTTATCGCGAACAGGAGAAGACCGGAGATATACCGACACAGCGATTGCTCGACGACTTTGAGGGAATACCGACCGATATCGCCCAGGAACTGGTGAGTAATGCTTCGGGCACCGAACTGAAGCAATTACACAGCGGGGTCATACCTCAACGCCTGAAGGACGTCGCAAGGAAAGCCCTGGAAGCTGTGCGCGCTTGCCGAGCTTATGAAGGCCTTTTTTCTGATGCCCTGGCGACCGCAGACACTCACATGCTGGCCTTGCACAGTCTGGATTTGCTACCCGAATGGCCCGCAAATGTGCGTATTGAAGTGAGGGACTTTGTCCATGACGGAGTCGTGCGCGACAGTATCGGGCCAGTTGAAGCATCGATCCGAAAAACGCTGGTGCGCAGCGAAGACGGCGTTTATCAGGCGCTTAATGACACCAAAACGCCGACGTTCTCTGGTGACTTTTATCAGGCCATCCTTCAAGCGCTGCCGGATACCGAGCGCACCACACTGGGCCTTTCCCTTGGCGAAGGCCAGACGCTCAAACAGCGCATTGCCGCCAAGGCGCTGGACCACCCACGGCTTCGTGCACTGTTTGCGAAAAACCCCCATCGAAAACCCTTCTACGACCCGACAACCATGCGCCTGCCTGGGGGGACGCAAGGCTACAGCCGCATTGTGCGCACGCCCACGCTGGAGGATAGGGTTCGCGAAGTTTATCCAAGCCTGACTCAGGAGGAACTTGAGCCCATTGTTCTCAGGCTGCAACGCCATCCCGATGGCGCTCGTATAGAACTTTCTCGCCTGACCAATGAACTGGCCCGCTTGCATCAGGATTTAAGCCACTGGATAAACGATGCACCGACCGTACACCCGCAAACACGCCTTGCCCTGAACGACCTGGAACGAGATATCGCGCGCCGCAATCGCACACAGCTCGCCCAGGAAATCCAGCGCAGCTGGCGCCGCCAGTCCGAGCGTGATTTCGATGCGCCGGATGGCAGCGAGCAGTATGTGCTGAGGTTTGCAGAACCGATCCTGGGCGACTTGCCGACACTAACCGCCAACTTCAGTCATGTGTCGCTGCTTTCCCTGGAAGGCGATCATACTGCGCAGGGCGTGTCGCAGTTCCTGAACTGTTTCAATGGACTTCGTCGCCTGGAACTGCGCCGTTTCACCCTGACCACCCTCCCCGATTCCATCACCCGAATGCCGAACCTTGATGCGCTGGTACTCAGTGATTGCGGTATCAGGATAAACACTGCGGTGTGGTCGAAACTCACTGCATTGAACAAACTGATCACGCTGGATCTGTACAAAAACCCGTTCGAAATCGTGCCTCGCATCGACTCGATGAATGAACTTGTTCACCTCGATCTAAGCAATACCAACCTGACCGCCATTCCCGCCGGAGCCCTGCAGCATCCAAAACTCGACACCCTGCTGTTGATGAACAACAAAATCAGCGAATTGCCTGTCGATTTGTTCGAGAGTTCGCTGTACGAAAAACGCGGTGTGCACCTGACACACAACCCGATTTCCAACCGCTCACAGGAACTCGTCAAACAACATCATTTCGAAAGCGCCTACGACATGGGCATCTATGCACCTGAGGCGGACATTGATCGCGTTAAAACGCTGTACCCAGGTATGGAAGTCGAGCAAGCAAGCGAGTTTGTCTACGAGTTACCGGGCACGCTGGAGGATGGCCGGGCAGAGCTGACGCGCCTGGAGGCTGAACTGGCTCGATTGAGAACCGATTTGTCTGCCTGGACCGCCGCCCTTCCAGCGCGGCATCCGCTGACGGGAGAGCCTTTAGACGCAGCCCAACTCTTTGCCGAACAAGCCAGCCGTGACGAGTTCAAGCAAGCGCTGGAGCAATGCTGGCAGCATGAGTCCGAACTGGATGATTTCAACGATGCCATAGAACCCACTCACGAACTGAGGATCCGTTCGATCATCAACGGACAACTACCCGCACTGGATGCAGACTTCAGTCATGTGTCAGCGTTGGAGGTTCAAAGTGCCGGTGGCGTGACGCATATCGGCCGTTTCCTGGAATCCTTTCCCAACCTCAAAAGCCTGAGATTGCGCGACTGCACGCTGGGCAACATTCCGGATGCCGTGTTTAACATGGGCCAATTGCGGTCGCTTTCACTTCCCGCTTGCCGCGTCAGACTGTCAGAAGAGTCGGCAACCGCACTGGCGGGAATGGAGCAACTTGATTACCTCGATCTGGGCTCCAACCCTCTGGGACATAACATTGACCTAAGCCAGATGCCGGAGATGTCGACCCTYTTGCTCGATAACACCGCAATCACCGAAATACCGAACGGCCTGCTTCACCTGGACAATCTGGATTGGGTAGACCTGAGCTCGAATGCAATCACCGAAGTGCCCAGCGACTTGCTGGAACTGCCCGTGGAAGTTGCAGAAAGCATTTCCTTGAGAGGCAATCCATTTACGGAGGAAAGTCTGTTACGGCTGATCAGTTACTACGAACGTACGGGAGCAGATTTCGGCGTGGACGAAGTCATCGATCGAGGTGAAGTGCAAATGTCCACCTCTGAAGGCTCCGAGATCGACGAGTAACTCAGCCGCGCTCGGACGGCACCGACGACAACTCAAACGGGCTGCTGCTACGTCGCTGGTTGCGATCTTCCCGCGGCGTAGCACCGAAGAAATTGCGGTAGGCGCTGGAGAAGTGCGGCCCCGAGGAGAACCCACACGACAGGCCGATCTGGATGATCGACTTGCTGGTTTGCATCAACATTTGCCGGGCCTTATTCAGGCGCAATTCCAGATAATACTGGCTCGGCACACGATTGAGGTATTGCTTGAAGATTCGCTCCAACTGCCGACGGGACACGCACACATGCTGGGCGATTTCGTCGGTGGTCAGCGGTTCTTCGATGTTGGCTTCCATCAGCAACACGGCTTGGGTGAGCTTCGGATGGCTGGAGCCGAGGCGGTTCTGAAGCGGGATACGCTGGCGTTCGCCGCCTTCGCGGATGCGTTCGACCACCAGTTCTTCGGACACGGCACCGGCCAGCTCGGCGCCGTGATCACGGGCCAGCACTGCCAACAGCAAATCGAGCACCGACAGGCCGCCACACGCGCTCAGGCGATCACGATCCCAATCGAACAGGTGGCTGGTGGCGATGACTTTCGGGAAGCGCTCGGCAAAATCGTCCTGCCAGCGCCAATGCACGGCGGCGCGATAGCCGTCGAGCAACCCCAATTGCGCCAGCGGGTACACACCGGCCGACAAACCGCCAATCACGCAACCGGCCCGCACCAGTTGCTTCAACGCACTGCTGAGCGCCGGCGCGAGTGTGGCCGGCGGCTCATCCGCGAGCAGAAACAGCTTCTGGAAATTTTCGAGCTTGCCGGCCCACGGTTCACCTGGCAACTGCCAGGCGCCCTCGGTTTGCGGTTCGGCCTGCAAAAACGACAGTTCGTAAACCACATCCGGATGCACACGCTGGGCAACACGCAAGGCCTCCTCAGCCAGCGCAAGCGTCAATGCTTTAGTGCTGGGCCAAATCAGGAAACCAATTCGATGGGCAGTCATGGCGGGCAATCCGAAACGAAAATCAGTGATGAAGGCACGGACCAATGCTAGCCCGTAAATGAACGCAAATCTCAAAACCTGCAGCGATCTAAATGTGGGAACGAGCCTGCTCGCGAAAGCGGTGAATCAGTCGACATCTACGTTGAATGTCACACCGCATTCGCGAGCAGGCTCGCTCCCACAGGGGATCGGGGCCAGCCTCTAAATTGCGAAGCATGCACTATCCCAGTGCGTAACGGGAGCTATTACTTGAGACTTCCCGAGAGGAATTGTTGCAAACGTTCTGACTGCGGATTAACCAGCACTTCACGCGGGTTACCACTTTCTTCGACGATACCTTTGTGCAGGAACACCAACTGGTTCGACACTTCACGGGCAAAGCCCATTTCGTGCGTCACCACCACCATGGTCCGGCCTTCCTGGGCCAGGGCCTGCATGACTTTCAGCACGTCGCCGACCAGTTCCGGGTCGAGTGCCGAGGTCGGCTCGTCAAACAGCATCACTTCAGGTTCCATCGCCAGCGCACGGGCAATGGCCACTCGCTGCTGTTCGCCGCCGGACATATGGCCAGGGTAGGCGTCTTTACGGTGACCCACGCCTACTTTGTTCAGGTAGTGCTCGGCTTTTTCCCGGGCTTCGGCCTTGGACATGCCCAGTACGTGAACCGGCGCTTCCATGATGTTTTCCAGCGCGGTCATGTGCGACCACAGGTTGAAATGCTGGAACACCATCGACAGGCGCGAACGCATGCGTTGCAGCTGTTTCGGGTCGGCCGCCTTCAGCGCGCCGTCCTTGTTGGCGACCAGTTTCAGCTCTTCGTTGTTGAGCAGAATCTTGCCCGCGTGCGGCTGCTCCAGCAGGTTGATGCAGCGCAGGAAGGTACTTTTGCCGGAGCCACTGGAGCCGATGATGCTGATCACATCGCCAGCCGCCGCTTTCAGGGACACGCCCTTGAGCACTTCGTGACTGCCATAGCGTTTATGCAGGTCTTGGACTTCAAGTTTGTACATGCGGTCGGTTCTCACAAAAACAGTCAGTCAGTCGTTGAGCAAGCGCCCGTGACGCAGCGCTTCGCGCCCCGCCACCTTGGCCAGCCAGAAACCGGGTTGGGCATAACGCAGCCGTTCAATGGCAAACAGCACCCCGGACGTACCAGCACACACCGTGCTGACCCGATCCGACAACGGATCGATCACTTCAAAAATCTCGTCACCGGCTTCGATCCACTCACCGGGTTTACGCAGGAAACTCACCACACCCGGGTGCGGTGCAAACAGCAATTCAGTGCCGTCGAACGGCAGGCCTTCGCACGCTTCTTGCGCAGCCTGGGGCCATTCACCGCTGATCAGACCTTGCTCGGCAAGGAACGCCAGAATGCCTTCGGCGTGAGCCTCAGCCTCAACACGTCCGGTATCGGCCTGACCACCTAATTCAATGGTAGTCGCCAGACAAGCCAGCGGAATCTGTGCATCAGGGAACAGGCGCGACRGACGCAACCACGGCAGCGAGCAGGCTTCGTCGAAAGAACTGCCGCCGGAATCTTCCGCCAGCAGACCGACCCGCACATTCAGGTGCGCGGCCAACGAACGCCACTGCGGCCAGTGCTGCGGCAAGGCGTACATGTGCAGCGCCGCTTCGGCGTCGCAGTGCAAATCCAGAACGACGTCGGCGGTGCACGCATGACTGAGCAAGATGCGCTGCATGCCTTGCAACTGGCTACTCGCCTCTGGCAATGCGGCCAGATGATCGGCCATCGCCTGACGGATCAGGCGAATGTTGGCGTGCGGATCATCACCAAGGCTTTCTGCCAACGCAGCGGCAACTGGCGCGCCCAACTCGACGAAATCGCGGTTGAAGTTCTTGCCGCTACCCGCTTCGAAACGCCCTTGATGATTGCCCTGCAACAGTTGACCAAGGCCCAGTGGATTGGCCACCGGCACCAATTCGATCACACCGTTGAGCAAGCCTTGGGCTTCGAGCTCGGTCAGGCGCTTTTTCAGCTCCCAGGCCGCGCGCATCCCCGGCAGTTCATCGGCGTGCAGGCTGGCCTGGATGTAGGCCTTGCGCTCGCCGCAGCCGAAGCGGAACACCGAAATCTGGCGTTCGCTGCCCAAGTGGCTCCACGGCAATGCATGATCGATGCGTTCCATATCAGTGCTTCCGCGGGGCCAGGTAGCCCAACCAGCGGCGCTCGGCCAGTTTGAACAGCTTCACCAGAATGAAGGTCAGGCACAGGTAGAACACGCCCGCGGTGATGTAGGCCTCGAACGGCAGGTAGAACTGCGCGTTGACCGTGCGCGCGGCACCGGTGATGTCGATCAGGGTCACGATGGACGCCAGACTGGTGGTTTGCAGCATCATGATCACTTCGTTGCTGTACTGCGGCAACGCCCGGCGCAGGGCCGATGGCAGCAGGATGCGCTTGTACATCTTGTAGCGCGACATGCCCATGGCCTTGGCGGCTTCAATCTCGCCGTTCGGCGTGGCCCGCAGGCTGCCGGCGATGATCTCGGCGGTGTAGGCGCTGGTGTTGATCGCAAAGGCCAGGCACGCACAGAACGTTGCGCTGGACAGCCACGGCCACAGGAAGCTTTCACGTACCGCTTCGAATTGCGCCAACCCGTAGTAGATCAAAAACAGCTGCACCAGCATCGGCGTGCCGCGGATCACGTAGGTGTAGAGCCACGCCGTCATATTAACGGCCGCGTTCTTCGAGACACGCATCAGGCCCAGCGGCAAGGCGCACAGCAGGCCGAAAAACAGCGACAGCGCGAGCAATTTGAGGGTAGTCACCAGGCCGCCGAGGTACAGCGGCATGGCCTCCCAGATGACGTTGTAGTCGAAGATCATAGATCAGCCGCCCTTACGCCTACCGAGTAGCGCTTCTCAAGGTGACGCAATGCCAGCAACGAGACACTGGTGATCACCAGGTACATCGCCGCCACTGCGAGGAAGAAGGTGAAAGGCTCGCGGGTAGCATCTGCCGCCTGCTTGGCCTTGAACATCATGTCTTGCAGACCCACCACCGAAATCAGCGCGGTGGCCTTGGTCAACACCAGCCAGTTATTGGTAAATCCCGGAATCGCCAGACGAATCATCTGCGGCACCAATACCCGGAAGAACACCTGAAAACTGCTCATGCCGTACGCCATGCCGGCCTCTGCCTGCCCTTTCGGAATCGCCATGAAGGCGCCACGGAAGGTTTCCGACAGGTACGCACCGAAGATGAAACCCAGGGTGCCGATACCGGCAGCCAACGGGTTCAGGTCGATGTAGTCGTCAAAACCGAGCAGCGGTGCGACGCGATTGAGCAGGTCTTGGCCGCCGTAGAAAATCAGCAGGATCAGCACCAGATCGGGAATACCGCGGATCACCGTGGAATACAGATCGCCCAGCCAGGCCAGCCAGCGAATCGGCGACAGACGCAGCGCAACGCCGATCAGCCCCAGAACGATGGCCAGGACCATGGACGACAAGGCGAGCTGAAGCGTCAGCCATGCGCCATCGAGGATGACAGCCCCGTAGCCTTTCAACATGATTCAGGTCCTCGAAAGTTGGGATGAAAAAATGGCGCAAACCTCAGAGATCCTGTTGCTTGCGCCATTTCGGACTTTTCGTTGCGACGTATTTACTTGCCGTAAATGTCGAAGTCGAAGTACTTGTCCTGGATTTGCTTGTACTTGCCGTTCTCACGAATGGCGGCGATGGCGGCGTTGAGCTTCTCCAGATCAGCCGTGTCACCTTTGCGAACAGCAATACCTACGCCGTCGCCGAAGTATTTGACGTCGGTGAAGGCCGGGCCAGCGAACGCGAAGCCTTTGCCTGCGTCGGTTTTCAAGAAGCCATCATTCAACAGCGTAGCGTCAGCCACGGTGCCATCGAGGCGGCCAGCGGCCACATCGAGGTAAATTTCGTTCTGCGAGCCGTAAGGCTTGATCTCGGCACCCAGCGGAGCCAAGACTTCACGGGCGAAACGTTCGTGGATCGAACCACGTTGCACGCCGATGTTCTTGCCCTTCAATTCTGTCAGGCCGTCGCTGACTTGAGTGCCAGCCTTCATGACCAGGCGAGCCGGGGTGTTGTAGTACTTGTTGGTGAAGTCGACAGATTTCTTGCGGTCTTCAGTAATCGACATCGACGACAGGATCGCGTCGATCTTGCGCACTTTGAGTGCCGGGATCAGACCGTCGAACTCTTGCTCGACCCACACGCACTTGACCTTCATCTCTTCGCACAGGGCATTGCCGATGTCGTAGTCGAAACCAACGATGCTGCCGTCCGGCGCCTTGGAAGCGAACGGAGGGTAAGCCGCTTCGATGCCGATTTTCAGAGGTTTTTCATCGGCGAAGGTTGGCAGGGACAGCACGGACAGTGCCAGGGCGCCAAGCAGCACGAGTTTCTTCATCTTGGGACTCCATCGGTAAAGGGCAAAAACGGCAGAGTGAGCGATAGCCCAATATGCGAGTGAGTAGAACCAGACAACGATGCTGCGCTGTAGGAATCGCGCGCTTTTTCAACGCGAGCCACAACGAGCGAGTGATCGGCATTCTAACGACAGGCCCGAAGCCGATATTTCTTCAATGCGACAACTAATTACAGAAGCACCGAGAAAGCCGCCAGAGCGCGTTGACAGCCCTGCAAATTCATGCAGAAGCAAAAGACAGTGAACCGATCTATGTAGCAAATTGCGGGCCTATTATTGGCAAACCCTGCAAATCCGGCAAGCTTGGCGTTATGTCTTATTTTTTTGAGGGTCTGAGGAGGCTCGTGAATGGGGTTTGGCGTTTCCCAATGCCCCGGATTGGCGCGGGCGGTTACACATTCAGTTACTTGAAGGGTGATGGGTAACAGTGGGAAAGCACCTACAACTGAAGCCGATAATTATTGGGCCAGCGTTGATCGTTCCCACGCTCTGCGTGGGAATGCCGCCCGGGACGCTCTGCGTCCCTTCCGGTGTTTGACGCAGAGCGTCACTGGATGCGTTCCCACTCGGAGCGTGGGAACGATCGGCACAAAAAAACCCCACCAGGCTCACCACCTGGCAGGGTTTCGATGACTCAAGACCCGCTACTTAAGCAACATTCATGGTCTTGTGCGTATCAATCAAATGCTGCACCACACCCGGATCGGCCAGGGTGGAGATGTCACCCAACCCATCGTACTCAGCCGTCGCAATCTTGCGCAGAATCCGGCGCATGATCTTGCCCGAACGGGTTTTCGGCAGCCCCGGCGCCCACTGGATTACATCCGGCGAAGCAATCGGCCCGATCTCTTTACGTACCCAGTTTTTCAGTTCCAGACGCAGTTGCTCGCTCGGCTCTTCGCCGCCGTTCAGGGTGACGTAGACATAAATGCCCTGCCCCTTGATGTCGTGCGGCACACCGACCACCGCCGCTTCGGCGACTTTCGGGTGAGCGACCATCGCGCTTTCAATTTCGGCGGTACCCATGCGGTGGCCGGAGACGTTGAGCACGTCATCCACCCGACCGGTGATCCAGTAGTAGCCATCCGCATCACGACGCGCACCGTCACCGGTGAAATACATGCCACGGAACGTCTTGAAGTAGGTATCAACGAAGCGGTCATGGTCACCGTACAGCGTGCGCGCCTGACCTGGCCACGAATCGAGAATCACCAGGTTGCCCTCGGCAACGCCTTCGATGATGTTGCCCAGGTTGTCGACCAAGGCCGGCACCACACCGAAGAACGGACGTGCCGCCGAACCCGGCTTGAGGCCGTGAGCACCCGGCAACGGGCTCATCAAGGTTGCACCGGTTTCGGTCTGCCACCAGGTATCGACGATCGGGCAACGGGATTGGCCGACGTTCTTGTAGTACCAGTCCCAAGCTTCCGGGTTGATCGGCTCACCGACCGAACCCAACAGACGCAGGCTGCTGCCATCCGCGCCTTCAACGGCAGCGGTGCCCGATGCCATCATCGCGCGGATCGCGGTCGGTGCGGTGTAGAGGATGTTGACTTTGTGCTTGTCGACGATCTTCGCCACCCGAGTGATGTCCGGGTAGTTCGGCACGCCTTCGAACAGCAGCGTGGTCGCGCCGTTGGCCAGCGGGCCATAGACGATGTAGGTGTGACCGGTGACCCAGCCGACGTCGGCGGTGCACCAGTAGACTTCGCCCGGACGGTAGTCGAACACACGCTCGTGGGTCATGGCCGCATACAGCAGGTAACCGCCGGTGGTGTGCTGCACGCCCTTCGGCTTGCCGGTCGAACCGGAGGTGTAAAGGATGAACAGCGCTTCTTCGGCACCCATCTCTTTCGGCGCACACACACTGCCCGCCACTTTCATCAGGTCTTCGTACCAGATGTCGCGATGCTGGTTCCACTTGATGTCGCCACCGGTGCGCTGGCACACGATGACTTTTTGAATGCTGCTGGTTTCCGGGTTGGTCAGCGCGTCGTCGACGTTGGCCTTCAGCGGAATCTTCTTGCCGGCGCGAATACCTTCGTCCGCCGTGATCACCACTTTGGATTTGCAGTCGATGATGCGACCGGCAAGGGCTTCCGGCGAGAAACCACCGAACACCACCGAGTGAATCGCGCCGATCCGGGTGCAGGCCAGCATGGCGACCACAGCTTCGGGGATCATCGGCATATAGATAGTCACCACGTCGCCGCGGTGCACATCCTGGCCGCGCAAGGCGTTGGCGAACTTGCAAACTTGTTCGTGCAGTTCGCGATAGGTGATGTTGCGACTTTCGGAAGGGTCATCGCCTTCCCAAATGATCGCGATTTGATCGCCGCGCTCAGCCAGATGACGGTCGAGGCAGTTGTAGGAAACGTTCAGTGTGCCGTCGGCGAACCATTTGATGTCGACATGGTGATCGTCGAAAGACGTCTGCTTCACCGTGGTGAAAGGCTTGATCCAGTCGAGGCGCTTGGCTTGCTGGCGCCAGAAGCCGTCCGGGTTGACGACCGACTGCTGGTACATGGCCTTGTAGGTAGCCTCGTCAGTCAGCGTGTTAGCCAGGACCTCGGGACGAACGGGATACAGGGAAGCCGCACTCATCTTTCTTACCTCGGTGGAATAGTTGTTTTTGTATGACACCTTTTTAGCCGTGCCGGACCTATAGAACCATTCGACGATGGTAGTAACAAGCCCCTACAAAATGTCGTGAAATGCCCGTAAACCCGGTTTCCAAGCCTCTTCCAGTCAATTTCATTACCCAGCCATAACGCGACCTGTAGCAGCTGGCGAAGCCTGCGTTCGGCTGCGCAGCAGTCGTAATCCCGGCTTGGTTCGGTCTGCCTGATTTACCGCATTTGCTGATTTTACGACTGCTTCGCAGCCGAACGCAGGCTTCGCCAGCTGCTACAGGTCGCGTTATGGCTGGGTAACGCCAACCAGGCGATCTGATTAACCGAGTTACAGCCCCCACAAAGGCAGTTAATCAAACACTCCGGTACCCAAGCTCCACACGCAACCCCACAAAGGTTGCGTGACCCCATTCGACCTCTAAAAGGTAAATCCGAAATGAAAGCTTTATTAGTTCTGGCCCTCAGCAGCCTGTGCGCAACCGCCATGGCAGACGAGATCCCGACTGATGTCGCACAGCAACAACCGGTCGTTGAGCAATACACTTACTCAACCCACCTGGACATCGCCAAAGTTGTTTCCATGAGCGAAGTACCGAATGTGTGTGAAGTTGTCCCGATGAAAATGGAATACGAAGACTCCAAGGGCCAACGCCATATTCTGAGCTACAGCGTGATGGGTAACGGCTGCTCTAATGGCTAAACTCGACTGCACCGAATCGGGCCATTTCAGCTATGAGTTGAAGGTCGATTCCAGCCCGGCTCCGGTCGGGCTCAGTTGTGTTTGTAGACGGCGAAAACCGCTACGAAACACAACATGTAGTGAAAAACGGTGTTTTTGGCTATTTTTTGAGCAGAAATGTTTCAGCGTCAAAATTTACGAAAAAAAATCTGCACCGGCCAAAGCCCTGTATTACCTCGGTTTGCCCGAAAAACCCGCCCTTCCGGCCGTTCCATGAGCCGATTCGCCGCACCACGCCGGTGAAAATTTCCCTATAATGCCGCCTTAACGGGCCTGCAATATCCCCTTACAGGGATGAAACGCCAGTCTGGAGCCCCGCAGTAGCGTTTAACGCTGGTTGCGCCCATCAGTGGCTCTCGGAACCCCGTACAAAATTCTGTTTTATTGCCTGCCTTGGCTGCAAAAAACGATTCCTTAAGATCCAACGCGGTCAGAGCGACCGTGTGAACAACCATCACACGGGCATCTGGCCCTCACGCAGGAGACGACACGTCATGCTGAGCTGGGACGAATTCGACAAAGAAGACAGCGGCGAAGCCGTGGTAAAAGGCGCTAACGCCGGCCACGCGAGCGAAGCCAACATGGACCGACTCGACACCGCTGGTGGTGTCGCCGCTCAAGAAGCTCGCGCCGTTACCGCGAACGACTCTGCCGCAATCGCCCGTGCCAAAGCTGCCCTGGACACCCTCGACGTCGCCGAAGGCCTCGCCGAACTCGAAGGCGCCTCCGCCCGCGTCGCTGTCGACGAAAAGCGCATGATCAACTGCCGTGCCGACCTCAACCAACTCGTACCGTTCAAGTACGACTGGGCCTGGCAGAAGTATCTGGACGGTTGCGCAAACCACTGGATGCCGCAAGAAGTCAACATGACCGCCGACATCGCCCTCTGGAAAGACCCGGAAGGCCTGACCGACGACGAACGCCGCATCGTCATGCGCAACCTTGGCTTCTTCTCCACCGCCGACTCCCTGGTTGCCAACAACCTGGTCCTGGCCGTGTACCGCCTGATCACCAACCCGGAATGCCGCCAGTACATCCTGCGCCAGGCGTTCGAAGAGGCGATCCACACCCACGCCTACCAGTACTGCATCGAATCGCTGGCTATGGATGAAGGCGAGATCTTCAACATGTACCACGAGATCCCATCGGTCGCGAAAAAAGCCACCTGGGGCCTCAAATACACCCGTTCGATCTCCGATCCGAAGTTCGAAACCGGCACCGTCGAAACCGACAAAGAGCTGCTGCGCAACCTGATCGCCTACTACTGCGTTCTGGAAGGCATCTTCTTCTACTGCGGCTTCACCCAGATCCTCTCCATGGGCCGCCGCAACAAAATGACCGGCGTCGCCGAGCAGTTCCAGTACATCCTGCGCGACGAATCCATGCACCTGAACTTCGGCATCGACGTGATCAACCAGATCAAAATCGAAAACCCGCACTTGTGGGATGCTGAGATGAAGGAAGAAGCCTCGCAGATGATTCTGCAGGGGACTCAGCTGGAAATCGAATACGCACGTGACACCATGCCTCGCGGCGTGTTGGGGATGAATGCGGCGATGATGGAGGACTATCTGAAGTTCATCGCTAACCGTCGTCTGTCGCAGATTGGGTTGAAGGAAGAGTATCCAGGGACGACTAACCCGTTCCCTTGGATGAGCGAGATTATGGACTTGAAGAAAGAGAAGAATTTCTTTGAGACTCGGGTTATTGAGTATCAGACTGGTGGGGCGTTGAGCTGGGATTGATTTCCGAGTTCACCGCGATTTGATGATTGCCGTCTGAATCGACAAATCTGAAAAGCAAAAGCCCCGATCTGATCGGGGCTTTTTTATGGGCGATAGGTATACCTTTTCCATCCCTACGCGACAACGCTAGATCTCCTACAGCACTGGACTTGCCCCTACAAAACCGGACACCAACTCCCCGTTAAATGGATGCAGCTGCCAAGCGCCTGAACTCCCTCGGAGAGCGATAGTTCAAAGCGCTGTGCGGATGCTGCTCGTTGTAATGCTCAAAGGCAATTGCCAGGTTACGCAGCGCCGTTTCTCGATCCGGCTTGGGCATGTGCGCCACATAATCCCGCTTGATCGTCTTCACGAAGCTCTCGGCCATGCCGTTGCTCTGCGGGCTGCGCACCGGTGTGGTCACTGGCTGCAAACCGATCTGTCGAGCAAACAGGCGCGTTTGTTCGGCGGTGTAGGCCGAGCCGTTGTCG
>NZ_JBFUKU010000183.1:0-11475 GCF_056400685.1 Pseudomonas sp. P5_A12
GCATGGGCCATGGCTGCCCATATGCAGCCACGCAGCGGTGGTCAGGTTATCTTTTGTGGTCTGCCGCTATTTCATGTCAATGGACAACTGGTGACGGGACTGATGCCTTGGACTCAAGGCGACCATGTGATCCTCGGGACGCCTCATGGGTATCGTGGCGAGGGGGTGATCCCACGATTCTGGGAAATGGTCGAGCACTTCGGCATCAACTTCTTTTCCGGTGTGCCAACGGTCTATGCCGCACTTTTGCAAAATGAATGCGAGGGCCGCGACCTGTCCAGCCTTCGCTATGCGATGTGTGGCGCCGCACCGATGCCGGCAGAGCTATTCCGCGAGTTCGAGCGCCGGACCGGGGTAAAGATCCTTGAAGGTTACGGTCTGACCGAGGGCGCTTGCGTCTCCTCCGTCAACCCGCCTCATGGCGAGCGTCGCATTGGCTCCATCGGGATACGGATCGCCTACCAGAATATGCGTGCGGTTTTGCTTAATGATTCTGGGGAGTACCTGCGCGATGCCAACGTGGATGAGATCGGCGTCATCACGATCAGTGGTCCGAACCTCTTCAATGGCTATCTGGAGGAGCGTCATAACCAGGGCCTTTGGATCGATATCGACGGTCAGCGCTGGTTGAATACGGGCGATCTGGGTCGCCAGGATGCTCAGGGTTATTTCTGGCTGACCGGACGCAAAAAGGAGTTGATCATTCGCGGCGGCCACAACATTGATCCCAAGCAAATCGAGGAGGCTCTGCAGGCGCATCCCGCCGTCGCCTTGGCCGCTGCAATCGGCAGCCCCGATGCCTACTCGGGCGAGGTGCCGGTCGCCTACGTTCAACTGCGCCCCGGGCATGCCTGCAACGCCGAAGAACTTGTGGCATTCGCACATCTCAACATCAGCGAGCGGGCAGCCGTTCCCAAGCGCATTGAAATTCTCGAAGCGTTGCCACTGACTGCCGTGGGCAAGATATTCAAGCCCACTTTGCAGCAGCGGGAGATTTATAGAGTCGTCCAGCAGGAAGTGGTACGCATGTGTCTCCAGGATGTTGAAGTAGAAGTGTTACAGGATCCACGACGCGGGCTGGTCGCATGCATTCGGGCGGGAGGCAATCGGGAGACCCTGGCCCTTCAATTAGGACGGTATAGCTTCCAGGTGGAGTGGCTGAATGACCGCGAGTCCGCCTCTATAAGTTAAGCAAGCATGCCCAGGTCTTCATCAGCCAGGAGCCTTTTGACAACTTCGATCAACTCCAACCGGCACGCAGATGTGCACGGGAAGGCGAAGCCTTGCCTGTGCGCAACCAACAAAAAGAATAAGAGGTGGACAATGAAAGTGAATAATCGCGCGATCCCGCGTTTCTCTGTTCAACAAGGTTTTACTTCCGGGATCAAATTTGCCGGCGCTGTAGCCATACTCACCGCTTCAACAACTGCGGGTGYCAATGGCATTGCCCTGAACGAACAAAGTGCGAGCAGTGCAGGCACTGCTTATGCGGGAAGGTCATCTTCGGCGCTGGATGCCAGCACTATCTTTGGAAATCCCGCAGGCTTGACCAAGTTGAAGCGCAGTGAGATTTCCGGCGGAGTCGCGGTCGTCTCGGTGAGCGACGACATTAGCAATGCGCAAAGCAGTGCCCCAGGAACAAATAAGGGGGACTCGGTCCCTTTGGGGGTTGTGCCCTTCGCCTATATGTCGACGCCGCTTGACGATCGTTTTTCGATTGGTCTGGGCCTTTATGCTCCGAGTGGTCTGATCAATGATTACGAGAGCAGCTTTCAGGGCCGTTACCATGGTTCCTATAGCACAACCAAAGAGGTGACCCTTCAACCCACCATTGCCTATCGAATCAATGATTACGTGTCCATTGGTGGCGGACCGACCATCAACCGTTTCAATGCAAAGCTTGAGAATTACCTGGCCACCGGCGCCCTGAACAACGGCCAGGACACTTTGGTCACCATCAAAGGCGATGACACGGCACTTGGCTACAACGTCGGCGTCTTGTTTGATTTGAGTGATGCGACCCGTTGGGGAATTAACTTTCACTCGAAGGTGAGCTATGAACTCAAAGGGCATACCGAGGTTTCCGGCTCCCCGAGCGTTATCCCGCTGGACGGAAACTATGACAACAAGATCGACCTCACGATGCCCGAGTCAGTGGATACGTCCATCACCCATCATTTCAATAGTCGCTGGACGGGATACCTGGGGACCACCTGGAAACGTTGGAGCCGGATCAAGAAGGTCGAGGCAGTCAACAGCGGTCTTTCCCCCTTGGGCGAGGCGGCTGGCCTGGGACGTGTGACAGAAGAAATGAACTGGCGCGACACCTGGTCCACCGCCGTTGGCGCATCGTATCAATTGAACCAACAATGGCTGCTGCGCGCAGGCTACGCCTATGACCCGTCGCCCATTGGAAATGCCGACCGCAGCGTGCGCGTTCCGGTCGGGAATCGCCAGGCCGTGACCTTGGGCGGTGCGTATTCGCCGAATGCCGCTCTGACCATAGACTTTGCTTACGGCTATCTCTGGGACTCCAAAGTCTCTGTAAAGCAGTCGAACAACTCCGGTCTTCAACCGGAATACAGTGCCGACTACGAAAACAGTGCGAACGGGATTTCAGTGCAGGCAACTTATCGGTATTAATCGGTACGAGCGGTTTTTCAGTCAGTACTATCGATAGTGCTGTGGGGACATTGGGGTGCATTAATTTTTATACCATCTACACTCTTCTACAGCCTTGGAATAAGTTATTAGAATCAAAGGAGAAAAATGGAACTGTCTGATGCGATTTCATATTTCCGATACTCTTTAGATCAAGCCCACAAATTCTGGGGTTATTATCAAGCAATCACTGCGGCAGCAGTAGCGTTCGCTTGGGCATCAACTAAACCTCCAGCCGAATTACTGATCGGACTTGCTATCGTGTATTTGTTATTTTCATTGCTGAACTGTCGGCTGATCATAGCGTCCCAAGTGGTCGCGCTCGAAATTTGGCGCTCACTACAAGATTACAAAGAAAGTCCAGCAGAAACAAAACCAAGCAAATTTCTGTCGCTTTTAAAATTAAACAAACCCGATGATCCGAGACTTGTGGCTGGCATGCAGATCACTCTCAGTATATTCGCAACAATGGCTATATTGATCAGGATTAAATTTGTTGGCTGCACTTAACAAGAAATCTACATCGTTTGTTCACAGGGTCCGCAATTCACTTGCGTTGGTGAGACTTTCTTCCCCTTGCAGTTTCGGATGTACTGCTCAGTCATTACGACGGTCGTATGTCCAAGCTGATCCCAGGCTTGCAAAATGTCGTAGTCCCGCTTTGAATGACCGCTCTTGGCTGTTTTTTGCCTGTCGCGAATGGCTGAAGTCGGCCAAAAGCAGCCGGTCGCAACTTGCAGAATTGCGGGGGCGAAGGCTTGGCATTGGGCTGTAGCGAGAGGTGGCCGGTAAGACCGGAGAAGCTTCGCGAAAGAGATGTGAGGGCAGTAATATCGAGGGATAGACCACGATAAAACCGTAACAGCCTAAACCGTGGTCTGCCTCTGGTTGTCATTAGAAGTGTTAATCATAGATCAGCGGTCTTCACCAACGAACCAGAGACTTTCACATGATAGCGATGAATCGAATACTTCACCCCGCCACAGCCCTAGCGCTCGTGACGATCTTCAGCTTCCTGAACGGACCGGCGCAAGCCGGCTTAGAGGAAGGCGTTACGGCCTATCAAGCCGGTGACTTGCCGCTGGCATTTAAGGAATTTAGCACCGTTGCGGACACAGGCAACGCCGATGGCCAGTTCAATGTGGCTCTAATGTACGAGCAGGGCATCGGGGTCGCCAAGGACGAAACACAAGCAATTAGTTGGTATGAAAAATCTGCGCAGCAAGGCAACTCCAACGCGCAATACAATCTCGGTGTGCTGTATGAAAACGGTCGTGGCACTGCCGTGGACTTTGCGCAGGCCAATCAGTGGTATCGCAAGGCAGCAGCGCAAGGCGATGCGCTCGCCGTCGGTAATCTGGGCATGCTCTACATGCGCGGCGATGGCGTGAAGGTGGACAAAAATCTCGGCCTGGCTCTGCTTATACAGTCGGCAAGCATGGACGACTCGCCCACAAACAAAGCCAAAAGTAACATTGCAGCGACCAGGGGTTTAACCACCAACATGATCACAACAGCCCAGACACTTTCGGATGAGCTAGGCCAAGCCAAAAATCTGCTGATACCGCTGGATCAATACTTGAAAACTACGACGATTACCGCTGGCGGCAAATCGCAATAGGCTGAAACGCGTCCTCCGGAATACAGGGGGCGCAGTAGCAAATTACCGCCCGCCAATAAGGGGCAGACCACGGTTTTGCGAAATTTCGATTTAAACGTGAATCGCCCCTAGTTTTGTAGTCACTACCTAATCTCATTACGGCCGTACCACCGGCCGCTTTTTGCCGATTTCTGCCTGTCAGGAAGGGCCACAAACGACCCAGGCTGCGTGAAAACGTTTTTGAGCGTATTTGGCTAGAGGGGGCGGGCGAAACTTGGAGCGAACGCTAATCACAGGCCTCAGTTACAGCCTTCTCGGTGCGTTTGATTTCTTGCTTGATATCAGTGGTTATGCGCTGTTTTTTGAGTTGCTGTTCGAGAAAAACCTGATTCCCTTGGTTTTTCAATTCTGCATCGGTTGCAGCGTCTTTCGCCTCTAACTGGGCAGCGTGTGTGTCTATGACAGCTTCAACCTCAGCCTCATTGTTTGCGGTATCCAGGGCGCTGACCAATTTGTCCACCTCAGTATTCTCGGCCTCTGCGTAAGCTTCGATAGACAGTCCCTCAGCCTTCGCTCGCGCTTGAACTTCCAGGGTTTTCATATGCTGCTGTGCTGCCTTGCACACAATATCCTTTCGCTCGTTCTCGATAGATGTCCACTCCATGAACTTATACGTCGGCACACCAATCACCGCGATGATGATGGTGGTGGCCCCAATCAATCTGGCTCTCACGTTTCGCAACCTCAACTGAGTTTTGTGAGTGATTCCAGAATCCATTCGAGATATTAAAAGCTTAGCGGACCGACCGATCGTCACCAATTGGATCAAATCCAATACATGAGAGCCATGGTATACAACCAGCCGATAGTGAGGGTGAAAGTCAGGTAGACCATCACGAGCACCAGAGCGTGATTCCACATGTCACTAACCTCCCATAACCACCGTTGGAGGCGCGTTAGGGGCGTCTGATAAACGGAATAAACATAGGTTAGGCCGTACCACAGCATCCGTGTTGCTCCTCCTGAAACGGCGGGCACTTCACCGTGCCAAACGAACAGAACACACAGCAGTCACCGGGGTTCGGGCGTAGCAGGGTTTTGCAACTGCCACACTCGTAGAGGAACTGGCAGGCATCCGTGGGCATGGCCTCCTGCTTGGCGAAACCGCAATGCGGGCAGGTCAACACGGATTCGAGGATGACGGCGCTCATGGTTGCCTCATTTGTGCATGGTGGAGGGATAACCCGCATTCGTCGTCGCCTTGGTCAACGCCTCAGGATCCGCCGATCTGCTGAGCCTTCGTTTTCTCCATTGAATCGATCTAACCTAGCGTCACTCTACACTCCGTACCCGGGTACAGAATCAAGGGGCGTGTGATGGCGACAGGGCTGAGTATCGGCAAGTTAGCGGAAGCTGCCGGGGTGAATATCGAGACTATTCGCTATTACCAGCGACGCGGCTTGCTGGATGAGCCACCAAAGCCGCTCAGCGGTTATCGGTGCTATCTACCGGAGCAGGTCAAACGGTTGCGCTTCATCAAGAGGGCGCAGGCGCTGGGATTCACGCTGGATGAGGTGGGCGTACTGCTGACACTTGATGCGGCCTGCACTTGTCGCGAGACTCGAGCACTGGCCGTGCGCAAACTGGCCCTGATCGAGCAAAAGATGGCCGACCTTGCAGCAATTCGGCAGGTGCTGGGCGGACTGGTGCAGGAGTGCGATGCAGGCGACGGCGGGGCTGCTTGCCCTATCATCGATGTGCTGAACAGGGAGTGATTCCTGGTTGCAGGGCATCGTGCACAGGCGTCAGGCCAGCAACCCATGCAGTGCAATCGTAAGGCCGCTTGCTAGCGGTCAGGAATGGCCGCTTCTGGGTCGAAAGCTGCCGACCATCAAGGGCTGCTACCGATCTGGAGCAGTCGGCGAACAGAATAATGGCAAATTACTGGCTATACTTGGTCTGCTGTAGAAACTGATCAGGCAGTCCGGCAGGCTGCGCGGAAATGACCCGCAACGTGCCCAATGTCACCCGACTATTCTGCGTGAAGCATCCAGTTCAGGGGCGCAAATCCGCAACGACACTCGGGAAGACATGGCGCAAACCCTGCACCTGCAGGCGCAGGGTTTTGACTAGATCTGTTGGGATCACTCAGGATCGAATCGACTTTCGCTACGGTGCGGCTGGGCACTGCGAAAACGGGGATATGATGACCCCAGACATGCAGGCCAAGGTCTGTACGCTCGCCAGAGGCGCAGAACGAGGCTGAGGAAATTAACATCTGGCAAAAGTGATTGCCGACGTTCAGTTCTACAATGGAGCGAGGAGAATCTTTACCTGAAACGATGATGTCAAATACAACAAATGAAAATGATTTCGTTTTATCGCCGAAATGTTAAGAGACTGCTTCCGAGCAGTAATAAATTTCACCATGAAATTAGCATCGCCGAATGCATTGCTTAGTGTCGAATAGTTGGTTGGCGTGACACTTAAGACGTATAGCTTCGGTAGCTATTGCTTGTCTCGGGAGCTTCGCTCACGAAAACCAGCGTGAATCCAGAACAGAGAAAAAATTTGGCTAATGCTACGTGCGGTGTGTTCTCAGGTTCAGGTGGCGGCACAAAAGGTTAATGGGTTTCCGAATACCGCTTCTATTGATCAATTTAGAAGGATTATGTTTGGAGATTGTGAAATGGATTCTTTCAGGAGTGAAAGCGCCGCAAAGCAAGCCATACCCACCAGTTCAAATAAGCCGCGTTCGGCCAAATGGCACCGCATGTACTTTTTTCTTGCGGGATTCGACGTGCTGGTTGTTGTGCTGAGCGTGGTATTGAATCACCTGATCGTCGATACCTATCACCGCTCCATCAAGGCAAACCAGTCGTGGGTCCAACAGCTGTCGAGCTATTCAACGCTGGGTAGCCTGGCTTCCACAGTCAATGCGCCGGGCAATAATGTGTTCGATACACATAATGTTGAAGCCGAATCGCGGAACATGAATGAAGCCTTGCGCGCCTTCAACGAGCATTTGGCAATGGCCAAAAAACAGTTGGAAGTACGGATCGCCTATGAGGCTGAACACAGTGCAGATATACAAGCCTTTACCCTTGCATTGAGGGATGAGGTGGGTGCAATTGATGCCGCGATGGTCGAAATGGTGAACGAGGCCTTGCTGATCTTTTCCTACTTCAGGGAGGGGCAGTCGGATAATGCCGGCAAACGCATGGCAACGATGGACAGGAAGTTTGCCCTGTTGCTCGCCTCACTCAGTACCGTGCGGGATCGCGTTGGCCTGATTCAAAGCAAGCTCCTGGAGGAGGAGCTTGAGTCGGTCGAAGAACTGCGCCGGGTCGAATACGCGATCATGGTGTTCGTGCTACTGATGGTCAGTGCGGCCGTTATCTACGGGGGCAAGATCAGGCGCGAAATGGAGTCGCAAGCAGCCGAAAGGGAAGGTTATCTGGCAGTGCTGCGCGAAAGCGAGAAGCAGGCCCGCCAGCAAGCATCGCTGCTGGACAAGGCCCAGGACGCCATTGTCGTTCACGGGATGGATAACCGCATCCTGTACTGGAACAAAAGTGCCGAGCGTCTCTACGGTCTGTCAAAAGAAGAGGCGCTCGGCAAATCGGCACAGGAGTTGATCTACCAGGGTAGCGCCGCTTTCAATGCGGTCACTAACAGCCTGATAGAAACGGGTGACTGGGCGGACGAAGTTACACTTCGACGCCGGGACGGCTGCACCATCACGCTCGAAAGTCATCGAACCCTGGTGCGAGACGATGATGGCCAGCCGCAATCCGTTCTGTCGATCAATACTGACATCACCCACCGTAAGACCGCTGAGCAAGAGGTCCAGCGTTTGGCCTTCTACGATCAGTTGACCGGGCTGGCCAACAGGCGGCTCATGTTGGACCGGTTACAGCATCTGCTGGCGGGCAGCTCCCGTAGCCTGCATACGAGCGCGATAATTCTCATTGACCTGGATAACTTCAAGGCACTGAACGACACGCTGGGGCATGACAGAGGCGACATGTTGCTGCAGCAAGTTGCTCTGCGCCTTTCCGGCTGCATACGCGAGAGCGACATCGTGGCTCGCCTGGGTGGAGACGAATTCGTCGTCCTGTTGGATGCCCTTAATGAGAATCCTCCAGAAGCAGCTATCCAGGCCAAGGCTATTGGCGAAAAGATTCTCAACTCTCTGAACATTTCCTACCAGTTGGATGGATATGAGCACCACAGCACCCCCAGCCTCGGCATTGCGCTGTTCCAGGGGCAACTGAGCACAGTGGACGATATTATGAAGCGCGCTGACCTGGCGATGTATCGCGCCAAGGCGGCGGGCCGCAATACCATGCGCTTCTTCGATCCGGAAATGCAGGCGGTTGCCACGGCACGCGCCAGACTGGAAGTAGACTTGCGCCAAGGCTTGCAGGACAACGAATTCCTTCTTCATTACCAGCCGCAGGTGAATAGTGAGGGCCGTATCATTGGCGCAGAGGCACTGATGAGATGGCAGAATCCTGAGCGCGGAGTCGTGTTTCCAGGCGAGTTCATTCCATTGGCAGAGGAAACGGGGTTGATTCTGCCGTTAGGCCGTTGGGCGCTGCAGGCAGCCTGCACTCAGCTGGTTGCCTGGGCAAAGCATTCAGAAACCGCCCGRCTGGGTATGGCTGTGAATGTCAGCGCCCGCCAGTTTCACCATCCGGACTTCGTCGAGGAGGTACTGCAAGTACTGAGATACACGGGGGCCGATCCGAAAAAATTGAAACTGGAACTGACCGAAGGCCTGCTGATAGAGGATATGGAAGGTACTGTCGCCAAAATGATCGAGTTGAAAGAGATCGGCATAGGCCTTTCGCTGGATGATTTCGGAACCGGCTACTCGTCACTGTCATACCTGAAGAGCCTTCCGCTGGATCAACTCAAGATCGACCAGTCCTTCATCAGAGATGTGCTGGTTGATCCCAACGACGCCGCCATCGCCTGCGCGATTGTGAGCCTGAGCCAGATATTGGGGCTTTCGGTGATTGCAGAAGGTGTGGAGACAGAAGCTCAGCGCACCTTTCTGGTCAAGCATGGCTGCCAGACCTACCAGGGCTTCCTGTTTTCCCCACCACTGCCAGCCGAACAATTTGAGGAGTATGTTCACGAAAGATTAATGGCGAGCACTGATTTCCCACGGACCACGACTAAATCGCCATAACTTCGTAGGTGCCTGGGAACGTCCGCTTTCGGCTTTGGATTCAACCCAATGCGGACGATGAGAGGTCGACTCAAATGTGGCTCGCACACGCAACTGCCGGAGGTGGCGAAGTTCTCATCGTCCATGACGTTGACGATAAACAACATCTCAGGCTACGAGCTCGTAAGGGGCTGTCTTCTAATACAATGGGAATCTAACGCTTGTTAGGTGCCAGATCATTTTTGATCCTTGTGCCTCCTTGTCGTTTTTTCTTGGCGCATTCAAATGATTGTTCTGGCCGAAAGCGGCCCTTGGTCAATGTCCGTTAGTGGCCGCATTCTGCCTGTCGCGAAGGACTGAAAACAACCCAGGCTGTGTGAAAACTCCCGCAATTGTCTAATCTTCTGATCGTCGAGATCGTAGCGGGGGCGATCATGAAGCGATTTATTGAAGGTGAGGCTCGGACGCAAGTCACGTTGCTGCCGGAGTGCCTGGACGATTACGTGACCGAAGAAAATCCAGTCCGGGTGGTCGACGTTTTCGTCGATGAACTCGACCTGGGTGCACTTGGGTTTGAAGGTGTTGATCCTGCTGCAACCGGGCGTCCGGCCTACCATCCGGCGATCTTGCTGAAGATCTATATCTACGGCTATCTCAATCGGATTCAGTCCAGCCGTCGGCTTGAACGTGAGGCCGAGCGCAACGTCGAGTTGATGTGGCTGACAGGACGTTTGGCCCCGGACTTCAAAACCATTGCCGACTTTCGCAAGGACAACGGCAAAGCCATTCGCAGCGTATGCCGCCAGTTCGTAGTGCTTTGCCGCAACCTCAATCTCTTCTCCCAATCAATCATCGCCATCGACGGCAGCAAGTTCAAAGCCGTCAACAACCGTGACCGTAACTTCACCCAGGGCAAAGTGAAGGCGCGCATGCAACAGATCGAGCAGAGCATTGACCGTTATCTGGCGGCGATGGATTCAGCGGATAGGGCAATGCCCGAAGTGGCCGAGGCCAAAGCAGAGCGGCTGAAAGAAAAGATAGAAACGCTGAAAAAGCAGATGCAGAAACTCAAGGAAATCGAGGCGCAGCTTCACGAAACTCCAGACCAACAAATCTCTCTTACCGATCCAGATGCACGCTCAATGGCCACGAGCGGCCGAGGCACCGGGACGGTTGGTTACAACGTCCAAACAGCTGTCGACGACAAGCACCATCTGATCATTGCTCATGAGGTGACCAACGTTGGTAATGATCGTGGGCAACTGAGCAATATGGCGAACCAGGCGCGTGAAAAAATCGAGGCTGAATCGCTAACGGTGGTGGCCGACCGCGGCTATTACAAAGGTCTGGAAATCCTTGCTTGCGAGCAAGACGGCATCACCACCTTCGTCCCGAAACCCCTGACATCGGGCAGCAAAGCCGAAGGCCGATTTGGTAAGCAGGACTTCATCTACGTTGCTGCATCGGACGAGTATCGATGCCCTGCGGGACAGTTACTGACCCGGCGGCATTCTTCAGTAGAAGACGGCATGCTACTGCACTGCTATTGGTTCTCTGGCTGCCAGTCCTGCGCAATGCAAAAGCAGTGTACGACGGGTAAGGAGCGCCGGGTAAAGCGCTGGGAACATGAAGCCGTAGTCGATGCGATGCAGGCACGGCTGGAAAGTGATCCAACGATGATGAGGCGTCGCCGACAGACCGTTGAACATCCTTTTGGAACGCTCAATGGGAAGTACCCACTTCCTGACCAAAACCCTACCAAGGGTAAGTACCGAGATGAGCCTTCATGTGCTCGCGTACAACCTCAAACGGATGATGAGCATCTTCGGCATCGCAGGACTGCTTGAAGCGATCAGGGCGTGAATCCAGCCGTTTGATCGTCCATGAGCGGCTGTTTGTGCCGCTGACGCGGCCCAAACAGCATCACGAATGCCTATGTAGTTGGCTAAGGCAATTCGCGCTTTCGCCTGCCGATTTCGCAGGTAACGCACGCAACTCTCAGTTTTTGACGTACTCAGTGCGTTTTCACACAGCC
>NZ_JBFUKU010000184.1:0-11356 GCF_056400685.1 Pseudomonas sp. P5_A12
CTTCAGAATAGCAAAGCTCGCCCGGTGTAAAGCGCGCTTTTTAGACCGATTTGATCCTGGCAAAAAAGCCGCAGGACGCAAACATACTAACGGTACAGCCTGCTCCAAAAGGCAGGCTGTCAGCGCGGGCCGGATCAAACCAGATTGATCTCGACATCGATGTTGCCACGGGTCGCCTTGGAATACGGGCAGGTTTGATGGGCGGCATCCACGACCGCGCGGGCGACCACCGGATCAAGGCCCGGAAGGCTGACATTGAGGCGTGCCTGGAGGAAAAAAGCGTTGTCGGTCTTGCCCAGGTCGATTTCGGTATCCACGGCAACGTCGCTCGGTAGAGTCACCTTCAACGCAACCGCCGCTTTACCCATTGCACCGATAAAACAGGCCGACCAACCTGCCCCCAGTAGCTGTTCCGGATTGGTGCCACTCCCAGAGGAGCCGGGTGGGGACAGCTTGATGTCCAGACGCCCATCCGAGCTTTTTGACTGGCCGTCACGGCCGCCAGTGGTGTGGGTTTTCCCGGTGTACAGCACAGTATCGATTTGATTGATCATGGCAGGTTCCTGCTCAGGGTAGGGGGCTTCATCATTCAAGCCGCAGGGTTCTGGGAAGCCCTTGCGACGAAGCCCACTTTTGCACCCGCATGTCGTGCGTATGTGTCTTGAACCGGCCGTTGTGTAACGCTGTGTAAGAACTGCGCCGAACATACAGATCGATACAAATCTGCTGGTCGTCATTCAAACCTGCACGAGAGTTTATTCAGCAAGCAAACGAAAACCGGGAAAGCGAGTTCTTTTTCATTAAGATCAAGAACGTCTTTCCCGGTTTTCCGTGAAGCGTTTTTTATGAGTGAGGCAGGTCTGCCGTCACTTCATTAGTAGAGCCGATCAATCACCCGAACTTCGTTCTGGTTCTGCATCGATGCCCAAGCCTGTTTCAGCGTTTGCAGAACATTACCGATGAAGTCCTTGTCGGCTGCGGCTTTCTTGCCGACATAGCCCTGGCCACGACGGTACATCTTCAGTCGGGCGAGCAGGTTCTGGTTGTTCTGGTCGAACTCCGCTTCATGAGCGTGAGGCGACAGGCAGTCGATATGAACCTGGCCCGATTTGCTGATCCACAGAATGTGGCTGTCGAGGCTGTCTTTTTGCGCCGCGAACATACGAGCCAGTTCATCGATAGTAGGTTGATTGTTCAGATTCATAATATGCCCCTTGACCATTTGGTAATTTTTTTAAGTTGAGTCGCTAATACAAGTAGCCCATCGGTTAGTTGATCCCTGGCACCGAAACCAGGACGTCAGCGGTTGGCCGTCGAATTCAACGGGATCCCGCATCTGTTGCATGTAGTCGTGTTGAATAACTGCTACGCGTTAGCGTCACAACGAAGAGAAGCAGCGAATACCTGGAGGCCACTGCCGACTTTTCAGGGTCGGCCACAAGCTTCATGAGGATTGATCGCCAGCGCTTCTCGTCCTTGTACTGGACGTTCGGGCCAGGTCAGCTTCTTCAATCTGCCTTGTGGGCAGCGTGTATCCGGGAAAAACAGCTCGGCGGTCAGACGAGCTTGCTCAAACATGTTGCGGTACTCCCGATCGGGGAGATGTCTGCATCATGCAAGGGCAAATCGAAGGCGTCAACCATTATGTAGTGATTATTTTCAGACACTACATATTGTCTGACAAAACGGATTGGAATGAAAAATGGACGCCGCGACGCGCCTGTCAGGGCGACGGCGGCGGGCTTTGGAAGCGGTAGAAGGTGCAGGGATAACTGTCTACTGGCCGCTGATGCAGGGTGAATTGATCGCCTGCGAGATCAGGCATCACTTTGGCCCAGAACCGCCGTGCAGGCGGGTTCGCATCGATGTGGAAAATCTGCCATTGACCGGGGAATTGGCTCAAGAGGGTGGAAACGACAAACTTCGCGACACCTTGGCCACGGAAGCGCCGACTGACAAAAAAGTAGCCAATGTTGTACTCGGCACCCTCGAAGTGGGTGTCGTCATCCACGGTTACGAAACCGGCCAGCTCACCGTCCACCCTGATCAGAAACGGCCGGGTCGCAGGGCTACGCCAGTACTCCGGTTTGGGCTGGATACTGAAAAAACCATGTTCACCCAATTTCAGTGGCAGCCATTCGCTGAAGTCGTACACGTAGAACTGCATCAGGTTTTCGAGAGTATCGAGGTCGTCGCGCTGTGCGGCGTGCAGTTCTATCGAAGGCATTTGAGGCGCTCCAGATCGCGCAGGGCCGTCCGTGGCCCGGTCAGGATCACTCAGTGCGGCGCGAAGTCGTACTTCCCGCCTGTCTTCAATGCGGCAATGTAAGCCGGGCGCGCCTGGAAACGATCGATCCAGGCTGTTACATGAGGGTAGTTGCCCAGCTTGCCCTGGACTCTGGCGATCTCGCCAATGAAGCTCATCTGGATATCTGCGGCACTGAACTCATCACCGAGCAGATAATCGGACTGGCTCAGTGCAGTGTCGAGGTAGCCAAGGTAATTGGCCACTTCCGAATTGATGCGCGGGTGCAGCGGTGCACCGGCTTCACCCAGCCGTCCGACATACAGGTTCAACATCAGCGGCAACATGGCCGAGCCTTCGGCGAAGTGCAGCCACTGGATGTATGAATCGTAGGCGGGTGTAGAGGGATCGGGTTGCAGGCGCCCCTGGCCATGACGGCGAATCAGGTAGTCGATGATCGCCGCGGACTCGATCAGCGTCTGCGTTCCGTCTTCAATGACCGGCGATTTTCCCAGCGAATTGATCGCTTTCAGTTCCGGCGGCGCGAGATTGGTTTTCGGGTCGCGCTGATACCGTTTCAGCTCGTAAGGAATGGCCAGTTCTTCGAGCAGCCAGAGAATGCGCTGGGAGCGGGAATTGTTCAGGTGATGCACGATGATCATAAATAAGATTCCTGTAGTTACCGTCTTGAACCTCACCGGGCAATCGCGTTTTGTCAGGCAAATCCCAGACGCAGCCTCGCGTTGCTCGTCAGCTGCTACGGGGAAGGTGGTGAGTCAGAGCTGGTTGAGGGGATTTGTAGTAGCTGTCGAGTGAAACGAGGCTGCGATGTCTTTTCAGAAACAGGCGGTCGCCAAGCTTGAAGAACAATAGACCATCTTGGTTCATTTGAAGTGCCATCAAGCCTTGCTTGCCGGTTTCGCGGCGCGTTTGCTGCCCGTCGAGGGTTTGCGTTTTGCCGGTTTGCGTTTGTTTTTCCACGGGGCGGCGCCATGCCCGGCGGGGCTGGCCGGCCCGCTGATGGTCAGGCTCAGGCCGGCGCAACGGGCGACTTGTTTGCTCATCCACGCCGCCTGTTTGGTGACGAACTCTTCCAGGCTCATTTCGCCACTCTGCACCATGTCCAATGCCTGTTCCCAGATCGCGGTGGTGCCGGGGTCGGCAATCGCGCGTGGCACAGCGTCGATCAGGCTGAAGGCCGCCGGGGTGGCGGCCAATGCCTTGCCGTTTTTGATCAGATAACCACGGTCGAGCAGGCCCTGGATGATCGAGGCGCGTGTCGCCTCGGTGCCAATGCCGGTGGTGTCCTTGAGCTTCTGCTTGAGCAGCGGATCTTCCACCAGTTTAGCCACGTTCTTCATGGCCTTGATCAGGTCGCCTTCGGTGAACGGTTTGGGTGGCTGCGTCCAGAGGTCCTTGAGCTTCACGTCGGCGACTGCGCAATCGAGCCCTTCGGCCAATGCCGGCAGGGTTTGTGGCGCGGGCGCCTCACGGCCCTTGGCGGGGGCGAGGGCTTCCGGCAGGGCACGTTTCCAGCCGGGCTCGACGATCTGCTTGCCGACGGCGCGCAAGGCTTCACCGGCACAGTTGAAGTCGGCCTGGGTGCGGTCGTATTCATGATTGGGCAGGAATTGCGCCAGATAACGGGCGCGGATCAGCGTGTAGACCGCCCGCTGTTTGCCCACCAGTCGATCCAGATTCTTTGCCGCCGCCGTCGGGATGATGCCGTGGTGAGCGGTGACCTTGGCATCGTTCCAGGCCGGTGAGCGCCGTTGTGGTTCCAGGTGATCGTTCAGCGCGTTCAGGGACGGATCGGCCTGGCGCAGTGCGGCGAGAATGTCTGGGGCTTCGCTGTGCTGACTCAATGGCAGAAAACCGCAATCGCTGCGCGGGTAGGTGATGACCTTGTGGGTTTCGTAGAGCGCCTGGGCGATATCAAGGGTTTCCTGGGCGCCGAGCCCGAGCTTTTTCGAGCAGACTTCCTGCAAGGTGCCCAGATCGAAGGGTAAGGGCGCCACTTCACGCATGCGCTCGGTGCGCAGCTTGATCACCCGTGCACTCGCGGCGTTGCCAATCGCCTGCGCCGCGACTTGCGCCAGGGACTGATTCAGGCAGCGATCCTGATCGTCGCAAGCATCGGATGCCGCGCGCCACTGTGCGGTGAACGCCGTGCCTTCGTGTAACAGCTGCACGTCGATGGCCCAATAAGCCACAGGGACAAAATCGGCAATGCTGCGATCACGATCCACCACCAGCCGCAACGTCGGCGTCTGCACCCGACCCACCGGCAGCACGCCCTGGTAACCGGACTGACGCCCCAGCAGGGTAAACAACCGGCTCATATTCATCCCGATCAGCCAGTCGGCCCGGGAGCGGCCCAACGCCGAATGATAAAGGCTGAAGGTCTCGGCCCCCGGTTTGAGCGCCGCCAGTGCCTTGCGGATTGACGCATCGTCCAGCGCTGACAGCCACAACCGGCGGATCGGCCCGCGATAACGGCAGTGTTCCACCAGTTCGCGGGCGATCATCTCGCCCTCACGGTCGGCGTCGGTGGCGATTACCAGCTCATCGGCCTCGCCGAGCAAGCGTTTGACGGCTTTGTACTGACTGGCCGTGCGCGGCTTGACGGTCATCTTCCATTTTTCGGGAATGATCGGCAGGTCCGCCAGTACCCAGCGTTTGTAGCGCGCGTCGTAGGCGTCCGGCGGTGCAGTTTCAAGCAAATGGCCGATGCACCAGGTCACCGTGACGTCTGTTCCCAACCAGCAGCCATCGCCCCGACGCTTGGCGCCGAGCACGGCCGCAATGTCTTTGGCCTGGGAAGGTTTTTCACAGAGGTACAGCCGCATAACCACCATCGTTCATCAAGTTTGCAAGAGGCGCACAGAATGGCCGGTGATGAGCAATCGATCAATCTTTATCTGTATGGATGTACAGCAAAGATATTGCGTATGTTTGCTGTAATCAAATGACCCGTTCGGCTGCGAGGCCGTGGACATGACGAATTTTGGGTTATACCTGACAGATGTGGTCTCGGGTGTTGGGGCCGCTGCGCGACCCATCGCGGGCAAGTCGGATCGCCGCACCGCACGCTCCCACAGGTTTATCACCGTCATGAGGAACGTATTCCATGAAAAGCTCCGCTCCTAGTCCTGTCATTACCATCGCCGAGCAGCCGGGCTGCCTGCTGGTGAAGTTTCATGGCATTCAGGTGGCCGCGTCCGCGCGCGCACTGGTGCTGTTGGAAGCCAATTACCCACCGGTGTACTACGTGCCGCGAGAGGACATCGACGAAAAGTATTTCGCCCGCACTGACCACACCAGCTATTGCCCCTATAAGGGCGATGCCAGCTATTTCAGTTTGCAAGTCTCGGGGCATGAAGGCGCGAATGCGGTTTGGAGTTATGAAGACCCCAAGGTGTCCGTTGAGCAGATACGCGAATATGTGGCGTTCTACCCGGATCAGGTGAAGTTCGAGCTACTCGACGTCGAGGTCTGAGGGTCGTTTTCCCAAGGTTTGTGGCGAGGGGAGCCCCTCGCCACAACTTCCCGTCAGTTTTTATCGAGATCGACGTTCTTGGTCTCACGCAAACAGATCATCCCCACCACCAGGCTCACCGCGGTAATCACTACCGGGTACCAGAGCCCGTAAAAGATGTCGCCTGTGTAGACCACCAACGCAAACGACACGGTCGGCAGGAACCCGCCAAACCAGCCATTGCCGATGTGATAGGGCAGTGACATCGAGGTGTAGCGGATGCGCGTCGGGAACAGCTCGACCATCAACGCCGCCAGCGGGCCGTAGCACATGGCCGAAATGATGATCAGGATCACGATCAGCGCGACGATCATCGGTTTGTTGATTTGTTGCATGTCAGCCTTTGACGGATAGCCAGCGAGGGTCACTGCGCCACGCAGGGCTGCTTCGTCGAAGCCTTCCAGCGTCACGTCACCGACACTGACCTGCACGCCACTGCCAGCGGGTGCGGCGGCGCTGGCGTAAGGCAAGCCTTGCTTGACCAGAAAGGTTTTGACCTTGTCGCACGGGCTATCAAATTTCGCCTTGCCCACCGGGTCGAACTGGAATGTGCACGTTGCCGGGTCGGCCAACACGGTAATAGGCGCCTGGCGGCTGGCCTGGTCAATGGCCGGGTTGGCGTAATGCGCCAGGGATTTGAAGATCGGGAAGTACAGCGCGGTGGCCAGTAGCAGGCCGATCATCAGTATTGGTTTGCGCCCGACCTTGTCCGACAGCCAGCCAAAGAAGATGAAGAACGGCGCGCCGATGATCACGCTGACGATCAGCAGGCCGTTGGCCAGGGCCGGGTCCATCTTGAGGAATTGGGTGAGGAAAAACAGCACGTAAAACTGCGCGGCGTAAAAGGTCACCGCTTGCCCGGCGTTGATGCTGAACAGGGCAATCAAAACGACTTTGAGGTTTTCCCACTTGCCGAAAGAATCGCGCAGCGGTGACTTGCAGAGTTTGCCTTCGGCTTTCATTTTCACGAAGGCCGGCGATTCGTGCAGGCTCAGGCGAATCCAGGTCGAGATGCCCAGCAGAATGATCGAAAACAGAAACGGAATGCGCCAGCCCCAGACTTCGAACTGATCGCCGGTGAAGTAGCGGCAACCGAGCACCACCAGTAGCGACAGCAACAGGCCGAGGGTCGCCGTGGACTGAATCCAGCTGGTGTGGAAACCGCGTTTACCCATCGGTGCGTGTTCTGCGACATAGGTGGCAGCGCCGCCGTATTCACCGCCCAGGGCCAGGCCCTGAAGCATGCGCAGCACCACAAGGATGATCGGCGCGGCGATGCCGATGCTCGCGTAGGTTGGCAGCAAGCCGACGCAGAAGGTTGCCAGGCCCATGAGCACGATGGTCGCGAGGAAGGTGTATTTACGTCCGATCATGTCTCCCAGGCGTCCGAAGACCAGGGCGCCGAAGGGCCTCACCACGAAGCCCGCCGCGAAGGCCATCAACGCAAAAATGAACGCCGTGGTGTCGTTGACCCCGGCAAAAAACTGTTTGCTGATCACCGCCGCGAGGGCGCCATAGAGGAAAAAGTCGTACCACTCGAAGACCGTCCCGAGCGATGAGGCGAAGATGACTTTGCGGGTGTCTTGGCTGATCGCCTCGACCGGCACGGCATCCAGAGGCTGAACATGTTCTGACATTTCGGTATCCCTCTCAGTGATTGTTTTTGTTGTTCCACTGGTGTTGCGTGTTCCTGGTTGGGGTGAAGCTCAATGCCTTCGAATCAGCTGCAATCCTCCTGTGGGAGCGAGCCTGCTCGCGAATGCGGCGTGTCAATCGACGTCAATGTTGCAGATCCACCGCTTTCGCGAGCAGGCTCGCTCCCACAGGGTTGGTGGTGTTGGCGGTGGTTTCGAGTATTAGTTGCGCCGCTTTTTCAGCAATCATCAACGTCGGTGAGCAGGTATTGCCCGAGGTGATGCGCGGCATGATCGAGGCGTCAGCGATGCGCAAGCCAGGAATGCCGTGGACCCGCAACTCGGCATCCACCACCGCATCCGCGTCATTGCCCATCCGGCAGGTGCCGACCGGATGGAAAATGGTGGTGCCGATCTGTGCGGCGGCTTCGTGCAATTCTTCTTCGGTCTGCAAGCGCGCACCGGGCAAGTACTCGACCGGGTTGAAGGCGTGCAARGCTGGTGCGGCGACAATGCGACGGGTCAGGCGAATGGCGTCGGCGGCGACGCGCAAGTCCTCCGGGTGGCTCAAATAGTTGGGTTGGATCTGCGGCGCTGACAGCGGGTCGGCGGAACAAATGTCCACCCGGCCACGGCTTTGCGGCCGTAGATCGCAGACCGAGGCGGTAAAGGCGGGGAAGGGGTGCAACGGTTCGCCGAAGCGTTCCAGCGACAACGGCTGCACGTGGTATTCGAGATTGGCCGAGGTCTGTTCCGGTCCTGAGCGAGCGAAGGCCCCCAGTTGACTCGGCGCCATGGACAGCGGGCCGCTGCGGTCATACAGGTAGCGCAAGCCCATGCCCATCTTGCCCCAGACACTGCCGGCAAT
Source organism: Pseudomonas sp. P5_A12 (assembly GCF_056400685.1). NCBI lineage: Bacteria > Pseudomonadati > Pseudomonadota > Gammaproteobacteria > Pseudomonadales > Pseudomonadaceae > Pseudomonas > Pseudomonas sp. P5_A12. The sequence continues at coordinate 8,286 of NZ_JBFUKU010000184.1, forward strand.
CTGGTTCAGCGTGCGGGCATTTTCCAGTTTGTAGATCAGCCGCAGTTGCAGATGATCCTGCAGATTGCCGCCCACCCCAGACAGCTCATGGGTCACGCCGATCCCCAGTTTTTGCAGCAGCGGGCGAGGGCCGATTCCGGAGCGCTGGAGGATGCCCGGTGAGCCGACGGAGCCGGCACACAAGACGATTTCCTTGCGCGCCTTGAAGGTTCTCGCCTGACCTTGCCAGCGTGTAATGACCGCTGAGGCGCGACCGTTGTCGAGCAACACGCGGTCGACTTCGACATCGGTCAGCACGGTGAGATTGGCGCGGTGGCGGATTGGTTTGAGAAACGCCTTGGCCGCGTTCCAGCGGCCCCCAGCCTTTTGATTGACCTGAAAGTAGCCGCAGCCTTCGTTATCGCCCTGGTTGAAATCATCGATGTTGGCGATGCCGCTTTGCTCGGCGGCGCTGCGAAAGGCGTCGAGAATCGGCCACGACAACCGCTGACGCTCGACCCGCCAGTCGCCGCTGGCACCGTGAAATTCGGAGTTGCCGGCAAAATGGTTTTCGCTCTTTTTGAACAGCGGCAACACGTCGTTCCAGCCCCAGCCCGGATTGCCGTCCGCGGCCCAGCCATCGTAGTCGCCCGCCTGGCCACGCATGTAGATCATGCCGTTGATTGAAGAACAGCCGCCGAGCACCTTGCCGCGGGGGTAACTCAGGGTACGACCTTGCAGGCCGGCTTGTGCCTGGGTCTTGAAGCACCAGTCGGTGCGCGGATTGCCGATGCAGAACAGGTAACCCACGGGGATGTGAATCCACGCGTAGTTATCGCGGCCACCGGCTTCGAGCAGCAGCACCCGGTGTTGCGGGTTGGCCGACAGTCGATTGGCCAGCAAACAACCGGCCGGCCCGGCCCCGACCACGATGTAGTCGAACTCATCTAGGGAAGTCTGCATCCCTGACCTCGTATTGTTGTTCTTGTTGTCGGTCATCCTAGTTGTTAGCTTTCGATAAAAGAATGTTAGTTTTTGCGCAACCGCTGTGCGTTTTTAAACAGCTTTGCCTCAAKGACGGATCATGTTCGACTGGAATGACCTGCGGTTTTTTCTCGAGTTGCAGCGCAGCGGGCGACTGCTCACCGCTGCCCGCCGTTTGAACACCACCCACGCCACGGTCGCCCGGCACATCGAAGCGATTGAAAAGAGCCTCGGCACGGCGCTGTTCGTCCAGCATGCTCAGGGTTATGAAATGACCCCGGCCGGCGAAGCCCTGCTCAAACACGCCGAAGCCATGGAAAACGTCGCGTTGCTGRCCCAGGAAGAAATCACCCAATCCACCGCGCCGCTGGGCAAGATTCGCGTCGGCGTGACGGAAGGACTGGGCGTCATGTTCCTCGCCAGCCGTATGAATGGCTTGTTCGATCGCTATCCGGGACTGGAAGTGGAACTGGTGGCGGTGCCGCGCTTCGTCAGCATCCTCAACCGCGAAGCCGAAATCAGCATCCACCTCGAACGCCCGGCCGCCGACATGCTGGTCACGCGCAAACTCACCGACTATCGCCTGGGGCTCTACGCCAGCCAGGCCTATCTCGACCGCTCCCCACCGTTGCACAGCCGCGAAGACCTCGGTCGGCATGCCTGGATCGGCTACGTCGACGACTTGCTGTTCAGCCAGGAACTGATGTTCCTCAACAACTTCTGTCGTAATCCTCGCGTGGTGTTCCACAGCACCAGCGTCATCGCCCAGCAACAGGCCGCGCGTTCCGGGTTGGGCATCGCCGTATTGCCGTGCTACATGGCGAATGCTGACCCGGATCTGGTGCCATTGTTGCCGGATGAAAGTATCCAGCGCAGCTACTGGATCAGCACCCGGCGCGAACTGCACAAATCGGTCAGGCTGCGGGTGGTCTGGGATTACGTGGTGGGGTTGTGTGAAGCGGAGCAGGGGTTATTGCTGGGATAGCGATTGGCGTCCAATCTATTGGAGACGACAAGGAGCGTTATCCGACACTCCGTCGCGATAGAGGGGGCTTGCAGCATGAGCGAAGAGACAAAAGTAAAAGGACCCGCGTCGTACTTCCCTTCAATTGAAAAAAAGTACGGTCAGCCCATCAGCCACTGGCTGGATTTGCTCGGAACACTAAGCGGCAAGAAGCATATGGAAATGGTGGCCTGGCTGAAGACTGAACACGGTATGGGACATGGCCATGCCAATGCTTTGGTTGGGCATTATTTAGCAGCCAACAAGAAGTGACTGAGCAGGGCGGGCAGGGCATGTTCATGCTCTCCCGATATGTATCAGATAAAACACAAAACCCTGTGGGAGCGAGCCTGCTCGCGATGGCGGTAGCACATTCAACATGGATGGTGGCTGACACACCGCTTTCGCGGGCAAGCCCGCTCCCACATAGATTTCATTTAACTGACGCAACGCGAGATTTCCTTCCCTTTTGCTGGCGATTAAACAGCAAGAATGTTGTCTGTTTAAACGAGGCATCCTGTTACCACCCAAAGGCTACAACGCCTTGCGTCATCGCCTACAGGTAAGACAGAATCCGCCGGCTTGTGCGTCCAGGTGCCCGCCAGTAACTTGATTCCTGTCACTGCTCATCAGTGATCGGGTCTGCAAGCCCGCCGGAATACCAGTCGCATAGCCCTGACAACGGACGCTTGTTTATGTCCGCTAAATGGCGGCTTTGTGCGGGAGACCTCGGTCTGCCGGGTTCCTGGTTTCCCGGTCTTGCAGACCCGCACATAGCTGCCACCCATCATCTGCAAGTGATGCGGGTAGCTCCTAATGAACAATCAGGAGTTTCACCATGATCAAACCAACACCCAACCCACCGCAAACCGATCCGGCATCGCCCTACGAATCCCTCGATTCCAAAAAATTCCACGAAGYCGCCGAACGCGCCCTCGATCACTACCTCAACCCGGCGGCCCATATCATGGCCAGCACTAACGAACCCGAACCCATGTTCCTCGCCAACCCGAAGTACGACACCGAATCCCTGCTGGCCAACGCCAGCGAATCACTGGGCTCGGCCACCACCATGCTCAGCAATTTCGCGGCGTTATTGGAGAAC
>NZ_JBFUKU010000185.1:0-11330 GCF_056400685.1 Pseudomonas sp. P5_A12
GGTGTGGCCTGTTGAGCATCGATTTGCGGATCGCCGTTGCTCGTCGATTGCGTGGGCGCTCCTGGCGACTGTTCCTGCTCGGCGTTCTGTGCATCGCTGTCGTCGGTGGAATCCGGCTCGACCGGCGGCGGGGTGAGTTCCTGCTTGAGCAGATTTTCCACCAGCGCTTTGTTGGTCAGGGCCGGGCGCAAATCCGGTTGAAGTTCCAGCGCTTGTTCATAGGCATCCAGCGCGGCTTCCAGCTCCCCGCTTTTGGCCAGGGCATTGCCACGATTGTAGTGGGCGTGGGCATCATTTCCTTGGGCGAACCGCTGGGCGGCGCCACTGTAGTCGCCGGCTTGATACAGCGCCACACCTTGCCATTGCGGGTCCTGGAAATACTGCGCGGCCCGGGCCGGGTGGTTTTGCTTGAGCAAGTGCAGGCCCCGTTGATCAGGGCGCAACCACAAGTCCTGGAAGTCGAAGGCGTAACTCGGTTGCGGCAGCACCCACAGCAGCGGAATGCAGAACAACCAGCCGCGGCGCCCGGCACACGCCGCCAGCAGCAATAGCGGCAGCAACAGCCAGTAACCTTGGTCGGCCCACGTGTCGAGGCGCAACATTTGCCCGTCGCTACGCAGCGTGCGCGGGCCATCGAGCAGGCCGAGCGCACGCAGGTCGGCATCGTCCAGTTGCGCCTGGCGATAGCGTCCGTCGAGATCGTGGGCAAAGGCTTTCAGGCTTGAGTTGTCCAGGCGCGGTACCAGAATCGCGCCTTCATTGTCCTTGAGGAAGCTGCCGTCCTCCTGAGCGACGGGCGCACCTTCGGCAGTGCCAATGCCAAGCATCAAAAATTGTGTCGAATGCCCGTCCAGTGCTTGACGGATACCTTGGCGCTCTTGCTCGGACAGGGTGGAGCCGATCAGCAGAATCCGGCCATCGCCCAAAGCGGCCTGATTGAGCAAGGCAAGGGCCTTGTTCACCGCGAGATCAGCCCGATGCCCGGTCTCAGGCATCAGCGAAGGTTTCAGCGCATCCAGCAGGTTGCCACTGGTGGAGAGGTCATCCGACAGCGGCACCAACGTGTGTGCGCTGCCAGAGTAAACGACGATGGCCGTTTGCGAGTCGCTGCGCACTTGCAGCAGGTCAAACAGCTTGCGTCGCGCCTGTTCCAGCCGATTCGGCACTACGTCGGTGGCGAGCATTTCCGGGGTCAGTTCCAGCACCACGACCAGTGGATCGGCAGGCTTCTGACTGGCCTGTTCGACCCGTTGCCAACTCGGCCCCAGCAGCGCCAGAACGGTCAGCCCCCAGGCCAGCCCGAGTACGACCCAGGGCAGTTTGCTGTCGCGTCCGTTACCACCACTGAGCAAGGCGGCGTGAAACGCGGGCGGCAGAATCATCTGCCAGCGTCCGGCACGTTTTTGCCGGTGCCAGAGTTGCCACAGCAACCAAGCCAGTACGGGCAACACCAGCAACCACCCGGGGCGGAACCAGAAAGGCCAGAGCACGCTCATCGGCGTCTCCGCAGGCGCAGGCGTTTGAGTCGCTGGCGCCAGTCAGGCAGGGGCGATTGCAAGAACAGATCCTTGGTCAACAGGCGATGCAGCGGGTTATCCGGCCAACGCTCGCGCACCACCAGCAGCATGCTCAACCACAGCACCAACGCCAGCGGCCAGTGATACAACGCCTGGGCCGGACGGGCCTGGGTGGGTTGTTGCGTGACGGGCTCGAGTTTGTCGAGGGTGTCCTTGATGGTTTGCAGTTCGTTGCCGTCATGGGCACGGAAATACTGGCCGCCGGTGGCAGCGGCGATGGCTTTCAGCGCCGGTTCGTCGAGGTCCAGGCTCGGGTTGACGCCGAGAAAGCTCAGCGTGCCACTGTCTTCCGGGTTGGCCCCCACGCCGATGGGGTAGATTTTCACCCCTTCGTTAGCCGCCAGCCGCGCTGCGGTCAACGGATCGATTTCGCCGCCGTTGTTGGCGCCGTCCGTGACCAGAATCAGTACACGGCTCTGGGCCGGACGCAGGCGCAAACGTTTAAGGGCCAGGCCGATGGCATCGCCGATGGCGGTGTTCTTGCCGGCGATGCCGATCCGCGCTTCGTCGAGCCAGACCCGCACGGTGTGCCGGTCGAAGGTCAGCGGCGCTTGCAGATACGCCTGGCTGCCGAACAGGATCAGGCCGACTCGATCACCGTCGCGGCTTTCCAGGAAGTCGCCGAGCAAATGCTGCACGAGGCTCAAACGGCTGACGTCCTCGTTTTGCCACTTCATGTCGGGGAAATCCATCGAGCCCGACACGTCCACTGCAACCAGCAAATCGCGGCCACTGGCCGCAATCGGCAGTGGTTCACCCAGCCATTGCGGGCGCGCGGAGGCGATCAACAGCAACAGCCACAGCAGTATGAACGGTGCCTGCTGGCGCCACGCCGGCAGGTTTGCCCGGGCGCGGCGGCGGGTCAGGCCTTCTAGGTCACTGAGGAACGTGACTTTGAGCGCCGGCTCGCCGCTGTCGGCCACCGGCAACAACACACGCATCAACCACGGCAAGGGCAGCAAGGCAAACACCCACGGCCAGGCGAACTCAAACATGTTTGCGAATCCAGGTGTCGACGGCTTGGGTAAGGCCCGCGATGGCCTTGTCGTCGAGTTTGCATTCGGGTTTGTAGGCGCCTTCAACCAGCACCATCCAGCGTGTCAGGCCGGCCGCCGGGCAGCGGTTGTCGAGAAACGCCAGCCATTTGCGCCCGTTGAGTGTATGGCTCTGGCTGTAGGGATAATGGTTGCGACACAAGCGTTTGAGCAAACCATTGAGCTGCTGCAACCAGGCGCCGGCCGGTGCACCGTCGTAGGGTTTGGGCATCTGCGCCAGTTCAGCCAGCGCGGCGACGCGCACCGGATCGAGCGGTTGTTCGGCGCGAACGATGGGGCGTTTGCGCGCCATCAAGTGCCGCATCCGCCACAGCCCAAAGCCGATCATCGGCAGCAGTAACAGCAACAACCACCAGCCCGGCGCAGGAGGCCAGAACTCGATGGGCGGCGGGGTAATCAGCGGCTGCAGTTGATCGAGGCTGCTCATCGACCTTTCCCCGGTTTTTGTGGGTTCAGGTACTCGCGCAGTTGCTCGACCATTTCGCTCTGGGTACTCAGTGGCATCAGTAATACGCGTAGTTTCTGGGCGAGCAATTCCCAGCGGGCGATGCGCGCTTCACCTTGCGCGCGATAGGTCTGGCGCAGGTCGAAATTCAGCGTGTCGAGTTCCAGTTGCGCACCACGTTCGGCAAATCGCAGCAAGCCGGCGGCGGGCAGGGCGTGGTCCAGTGGATCGGACACGGGCAGCAGCAGCAGGTCGCAATGACGCGACAGCAGGCTCAACTGCTGTTCAGAACCTTCGGTCAAGGCGCGCTCGTCGCAGATCACGATAACCAGACTGCCGGGCCGCAACACTTCTCGCGCCCGACGCAGTGCCAGGTTGAGGGTGTCGCGGTTCTGTTCGGTTTCGGTGTGCAACGATTGATTGACCCGCACCAGTCGGTTGAGCAATTGCAGCAGGCTTTGTTTGCTGCGCCGGGGCTTGATTTCGTAGTGCTCGTTGTCGCCGAACACCAGTCCGCCCACCCGATCGTTATGGCCCAGCGCAGCCCAGCCAATCAGGCTGGCGGCCTGGGCGGCGAGTACCGATTTGAACATCAGGCCCGAGCTGAAAAACAACCGGCAACTTTGCTCGACCATGATGAAAATCGGCCGCTCACGCTCTTCATGAAACAGCTTGGTGTGCGGCTCTTGCGTGCGGGCGGTCACGCGCCAGTCGATGGTGCGCACATCGTCACCGGCCTGATAAACCCGCACCTGGTCGAAGTCCACACCGCGCCCGCGAAATTTGGAGTGGTGCAGGCCGATCAGCGGGCTGCGCTGGCTCGGCGTGGAAAACAACTGCACTTCACGCACGCGATGGCGCATCTCGATCAGCTCGGCGAGGCTGACACGGATGCCCGGCTCGGGCGGCGCAATGGCGTTCATCGGGGTCAAGCGACGGCTACGACGTCGAGAATCCGCTGGACCACCCGGTCCTGGTCGATGCCGGCGGCTTCGGCTTCGAAGGACAGAATGATGCGGTGGCGCAGCACGTCAAACAGCACGGCTTGAATGTCCTCGGGGCTGACGAAGTCGCGACCGGCGAGCCAGGCGTGGGCCCGGGCGCAACGGTCCAGCGCGATGGAGCCGCGGGGGCTGGCGCCGTAGGCAATCCAGTCGGCCATCTCCGGGTCGAACTTGCCGGGGTTGCGCGTGGCCATGACCAGTTGCACCAGGTATTCCTCCACGGCGTCGGCCATGTACAAACCGAGGATTTCCTTGCGCGCGGCGAAGATCGCCTGCTGGCTGACCCGGCGTTCCGGTTTGGTTTCGCCGTGCAGGGCCTCACCCCGGGCTTGCTGGAGGATCTTGCGTTCGACCGCTGCGTCCGGGAAGCCGATTTTCACGTGCATCAGGAAACGGTCGAGTTGGGCTTCGGGTAGCGGGTAAGTGCCTTCCTGCTCAATCGGGTTTTGCGTCGCCATCACCAGAAACAGTGGCGACAGCTCATAGGTGCTGCGCCCGACACTGACCTGGCGCTCGGCCATGGCTTCGAGCAGCGCCGACTGAACCTTGGCCGGGGCGCGGTTGATTTCGTCCGCCAGCACCAGGTTGTGGAAGATCGGGCCTTGCTGGAACACAAAGCTGCCGGTTTCCGGGCGATAGATTTCCGTGCCGGTAATGTCGGCAGGCAACAGGTCGGGGGTGAACTGGATTCGGTGGAACTGTGCTTCGATCCCTTCGGCAAGCTCTTTGATGGCCTTGGTCTTGGCCAGGCCCGGGGCGCCCTCTACCAGCATGTGGCCGTCGGCAAGCAGCGCGATGAGCAAGCGCTCGATGAGTTTTTCCTGGCCGAGAATCTGCGTTGAAAGAAAGGTTCGCAGCGCGAGCAGCGCTTCACGATGTTCCATCGATGACTGTTCCTGGAGAAGGTGGCCGAAGGCGTTCGAATAACGCTTGGGCTGGGGGCGTTACTTTAATCCATCGCGGGGGGCGGCGACTAACGGCATTTTGTGCAAAGTGCGGGAAATGATTGGCGCTCGTTCCCACGCTCTGCGTGGGAATGCATCATCGGACGCTCCGCGTCCCTCCTCGCAATCGTGACGCGGAGCGTCACAGGCTGCATACCACGCAGAGCGTGGGAACGATCAGTGTCGAAAAGGGAGAGATCAGTTTAGTTGGCTTATATAGGTACCAGTCCCCTTGAGGATGTTCTGCAAGGTTTCTTCCACTTCCGCCAGGTCGCTGGTATCCGTGTTGTGAATGATTTCCAGAGAATCATCCCCTTTCAGCACATCCGCATCCGCCGCTGCGATTTCGATCAGCAGGCGGGTAGGGCTGAGGGTGACTTTTACGCCGTCCAGCGTCGAAGGCTCGTCGTCGAGGGTGATTTCCAGTTCGTCCTCGTCCGGGTAGCGGGTCATCAGGAACATCTCGCCCTGATCGCTGTGGCAGCAGAGCATGGCCATGTTGTCTTCCTCGTCATCGCAAGGGTTCACAATCAAGAGGGCGGTGGTCATTTGCATGAGGAATTCCTGGCTCGACGAGCATGGTGAAGACGAACAAAACGCAATTCTGCCAGCACAAGGGAATTTCTGCTCGGATGAGTGTCAGAGGAGGAGCGTGGACATTTGAAGTGTTACGGGTCATTTCTGGCACGCGGGTGCCGGAAACCGGGGATAAAACGCCCGTTTTGGCCCACGGCTGCTAGTGTTGTTCGAGGTGTATGCCGCCCGCTGCGTACCGATGACCGAATATGTCGCAGCACCGCAAGCATGGGCCTTGCCGCACTCGTTAAGCTGCGCAACGGATGAGCACCTGTAAAGGCATTGCGCTGCACGCAGTCCAGTCGTTTTTGCAGATGCCCATTCATGGAAGGTGAATGTGACCCGAGTGTCTCGTCCAGCTTCACCCACCTGTCCCCCTGTTTCCTCTGCCCGAGAATCAGGAACAGGGTGACGGATCGCCCCGAAAGGGGTTTTGCACGCGACGCTTCCATCAATAACAAGCCCAAGCGGAGTACCACAGATGGCGTTCTTCACCGCAGCCAGCAAAGCCGACTTCCAGCACCAACTGCAAGCGGCACTGGCACAGCACATCAGTGAACAGGCACTGCCACAAGTGGCGCTGTTTGCTGAACAATTCTTCGGCATCATTTCCCTCGACGAGCTGACCCAACGTCGGTTGTCCGACCTCGCCGGCTGCACCCTTTCTGCATGGCGCCTGCTTGAGCGCTTCGATCACGCGCAACCGCAAGTGCGCGTCTACAACCCTGATTACGAACGCCACGGCTGGCAGTCGACCCACACCGCGGTCGAAGTGCTGCACCACGACCTGCCATTCCTGGTGGACTCGGTGCGTACCGAGCTGAACCGTCGCGGCTACAGCATTCATACCCTGCAAACCACTGTGCTGAGCGTTCGTCGCGGCAGCAAAGGCGAGTTGCTGGAAGTCCTGCCCAAAGGCACCCAGGGCGAAGGCATTCTTCAAGAATCGCTGATGTACCTGGAAATCGACCGTTGCGCCAACACAGCCGAGCTCAATGTCCTGAGCAAAGAGCTGGAACAGGTGCTCGGTGAAGTCCGCGTCGCGGTCGCCGATTTCGAGCCGATGAAAACCAAGGTCCAGGAAATCCTCACTGGCCTGGATAACAGCCAGTTTTCAGTCGACCCTGAAGAAAAAGCCGAAATCAAAAGCTTCCTGGAATGGCTGGTGGGCAACCACTTCACGTTCCTGGGCTACGAAGAGTTTGTGGTTCGCGATGAAGCCGACGGCGGTCACATCGTCTACGACCAGGATTCCTTCCTCGGCCTGACCAAACTGCTGCGCACCGGCCTGAGCTACGATGACCTGCGCATCGAAGACTACGCCGTGAACTACCTGCGTGAACCGACCCTGTTGTCGTTCGCCAAGGCCGCGCACCCAAGCCGTGTACACCGTCCGGCTTACCCGGATTACGTGTCGATCCGTGAAATCGATGCCCACGGCAACGTGATCAAGGAATGCCGTTTCATGGGCCTGTACACCTCTTCGGTGTATGGCGAGAGCGTGCGGGTTATTCCGTACATCCGCCGCAAGGTCGAAGAAATCGAACGCCGTTCCGGCTTCCAGGCCAAGGCTCACCTGGGCAAGGAACTGGCGCAGGTGGTCGAAGTGCTGCCGCGCGATGACCTGTTCCAGACTCCGGTCGACGAACTGTTCAGCACCGTGATGTCGATCGTGCAGATCCAGGAACGCAACAAGATCCGCGTGTTCCTGCGCAAAGACCCGTACGGCCGTTTCTGCTACTGCCTGGCTTACGTGCCACGCGATATCTACTCCACCGAAGTGCGCCAGAAGATCCAGCAAGTGCTGATGGATCGCCTGAAAGCCTCGGATTGCGAGTTCTGGACGTTCTTCTCCGAGTCCGTGCTGGCCCGCGTGCAACTGATCCTGCGCGTCGACCCGAAAAACCGCATCGACATCGACCCGGTCCTGCTGGAAAAAGAAGTGGTGCAGGCCTGCCGCAGCTGGCAGGACGACTACGCCAGCCTGACGGTTGAAAGTTTCGGAGAGGCGAGCGGCACCAACGTGCTGGCTGACTTCCCGAAAGGTTTCCCGGCCGGTTACCGCGAGCGTTTCGCAGCCCATTCGGCTGTGGTCGACATGCAACACCTGCTGAGCCTGAACGAAAAAAATCCATTKGTGATGAGCTTCTATCAGCCACTGGGTCAGGTATCCGGCCAGCGCATGCTGCACTGCAAGCTGTACCACGCCGATACGCCGTTGGCGCTGTCCGACGTGTTGCCGATCCTGGAAAACCTCGGCCTGCGCGTACTGGGTGAATTCCCGTATCGCCTGCGTCACACCAATGGCCGGGAGTTCTGGATTCACGACTTCGCGTTCACCGCTGCCGAAGGCCTGGAACTCGACATCCAGCAACTCAACGACACGCTGCAGGACGCGTTCGTCCACATCGTGCGTGGCGATGCCGAGAACGATGCGTTCAACCGCCTGGTACTCACCGCCGGCCTGCCATGGCGCGATGTGGCGCTGCTGCGTGCTTATGCGCGCTACATGAAGCAGATTCGTCTGGGCTTCGACCTGGGCTACATCGCCAGCACCCTGAACAACCACACCGACATCGCTCGCGAGTTGACCCGGTTGTTCAAAACCCGTTTCTACCTGGCGCGCAAGCTGTCGGGCGACGATCTGGAAGACAAGCAGCAACGTCTGGAACACGCGATTCTGAGCGCACTGGACGACGTTCAGGTACTGAACGAAGACCGCATCCTGCGTCGCTACCTGGACCTGATCAAGGCCACCCTGCGTACCAACTTCTATCAGACTGATGCCAACGGCCATAACAAGTCGTACTTCAGCTTCAAGTTCAACCCGCACCAGATTCCAGAGCTGCCCAAGCCCGTACCGAAGTTCGAAATCTTCGTATACTCGCCTCGCGTCGAAGGTGTGCACCTGCGCTTCGGCAACGTGGCGCGTGGTGGCTTGCGCTGGTCGGACCGTGAAGAAGACTACCGCACCGAAGTCCTGGGCCTGGTAAAAGCCCAGCAAGTGAAGAACTCGGTCATCGTGCCCGTGGGCGCGAAGGGCGGCTTCCTGCCTCGTCGCCTGCCACTGGGCGGCAGCCGTGACGAGATCGCGGCCGAGGGCATTGCCTGCTACCGCATCTTCATTTCGGGCCTGTTGGACATCACCGACAACCTGAAAGACGGCGCGCTGGTTCCGCCGGCCAACGTCGTGCGTCATGACGATGATGACCCGTACCTGGTCGTTGCGGCGGACAAGGGCACTGCGACCTTCTCCGACATCGCCAACGGCATCGCCATCGACTACGGTTTCTGGCTGGGTGACGCGTTCGCTTCCGGCGGTTCCGCCGGTTACGACCACAAGAAAATGGGCATTACCGCCAAGGGCGCGTGGGTCGGCGTTCAACGTCACTTCCGCGAACGCGGCATCAATGTTCAGAAAGACAGCATCACCGTGGTCGGTGTCGGCGACATGGCCGGTGACGTATTCGGTAACGGCCTGTTGATGTCCGAGACGCTGCAACTGGTGGCCGCGTTCAACCACTTGCACATCTTCATCGACCCGAATCCGGAGCCGGCGAACAGCTTCGCTGAACGTCAGCGCCTGTTCGACCTGCCGCGTTCGGCCTGGTCGGATTACGACACCAGCATCATGTCCGAAGGCGGCGGGATCTTTTCCCGTAGCGCGAAAAGCATCGCGATTTCCCCGCAGATGAAAGAGCGCTTCGACATACAGGCCGACAAGCTGACCCCGACCGAACTGCTCAATGCCTTGCTCAAGGCACCGGTAGACCTGTTGTGGAACGGCGGTATTGGTACGTACGTCAAAGCCAGCAGCGAAACCCACGCCGATGTCGGCGACAAGGCCAACGATGCACTGCGCGTGAACGGCAACGAGCTGCGCTGCAAAGTCGTGGGCGAGGGCGGTAACCTCGGTATGACTCAGCTGGGTCGTGTCGAATTCGGTCTCAATGGCGGCGGCTCCAACACCGACTTCATCGACAACGCCGGTGGTGTGGACTGCTCCGACCACGAAGTGAACATCAAGATCCTGCTGAACGAAGTGGTTCACGCCGGTGACATGACCGACAAGCAACGTAACCAGTTGCTGGCGAGCATGACCGACGAAGTCGGCAATCTGGTGCTGGGCAACAACTACAAGCAGACTCAGGCGTTGTCCCTGGCAGCGCGACGTGCCTTGCCGCGTATCGCTGAATACAAGCGCCTGATGAATGATCTGGAAAGCCGTGGCAAGCTGGATCGCGCCATCGAGTTCCTGCCCGCGGAAGAAGCGATCAACGAGCGCGTTGCGACAGGCCATGGCCTGACCCGTGCCGAGCTCTCGGTGCTGATCTCCTACAGCAAGATCGACCTCAAGGAGCAGTTGCTCAACTCCCTGGTGCCGGATGACGACTACCTGACCCGCGACATGGAAACCGCTTTCCCGCCGACCCTGGTGAGCAAGTTCTCCGCCGCCATGCGCCGTCACCGTCTGAAGCGCGAAATCGTCAGCACCCAGATCGCCAACGACCTGGTCAACCACATGGGCATCACCTTCGTTCAACGACTCAAAGAGTCGACCGGCATGAGCCCGGCGAACGTGGCGGGCGCTTACGTGATCGTGCGTGACATTTTCCACCTCCCGCACTGGTTCCGTCAGATTGAAGCCCTGGACTACCAGGTTTCCGCCGACGTGCAACTGGAGCTGATGGACGAGCTGATGCGTCTGGGCCGCCGCGCCACGCGCTGGTTCCTGCGCAGCCGTCGCAACGAGCAGAATGCGGCTCGTGACGTCGCGCACTTCGGTCCACATCTGGCAGCGCTGGGCCTCAAGCTCGACGAACTGCTGGAAGGCCCGACACGTGAAGGCTGGCAGACCCGCTATCAGGCTTACGTCGCAGCTGGCGTCCCTGAGTTGTTGGCGCGCATGGTTGCAGGCACCACTCACCTGTACACCTTGCTGCCGATCATCGAAGCGTCGGACGTGACTGGGCAGAACGCAGCAGACGTCGCGAAGGCTTACTTCGCTGTCGGCAGCGCGCTGGACATCACCTGGTACCTGCAACAGATCAGCGCTCTGCCGGTTGAAAACAACTGGCAGGCCCTGGCCCGTGAAGCGTTCCGTGATGACGTCGACTGGCAACAACGTGCGATCACCATCTCCGTCCTGCAACAGGGCGACGGCAGTCAAGACGTGGAAACACGCCTGACGCTGTGGATGGAAGCGCACGAAGGCATGATCGAACGCTGGCGCGCCATGCTCGTGGAACTGCGTGCCGCCAGCGGTACGGACTACGCCATGTACGCGGTGGCCAACCGCGAACTGCTGGACCTGGCGTTGAGCGGGCAAGCGGTGGTGACTGCCATTGCACCTGCTAGCGAAGAGTTGGAGCCGGCTGCCTGATCAGGCGCTGAATGAAAAAAACCCGCATGGCGACATGCGGGTTTTTTTTTGCCTGACGCTCTCTACTGAATCAGAAGTACTCGATGGGGCTCTTCGCCGGAGTTCCACTGCCATACACTTTCATCATCCAAGAGCGCGATTGTCGCACTGGAGCCAGCCGCGACACAGGTGACTTGGTCCCGAAAGCGCTCCGGTTCGATGGCGTATCCTTTACCCCATACCCACAAGCTGCCGTCTTTTCGAATGGCTGCGGAGTGGGAGGCGCCCGTTGCAATGGCAGTTGCATCGGTGAAAATGCGACCCCAGTGCGTTGCCTTGTCGCCGAGTCCATGCCGTGACAGTGGGC
>NZ_JBFUKU010000186.1:0-13406 GCF_056400685.1 Pseudomonas sp. P5_A12
GGATTGCGCGCCGCTTTAACTGGGTTACGCGCGAACGAAGCCAGATGTTCAATCCAAACAATGGAGTTCAGCATGGGAGACAAGAAGATTCAGGTTCCAGCCGTCGGCGACAAAATTACCGTCAACGCGGACCATTCTCTCAATGTTCCTAACAACCCGATCATTCCCTTCATCGAAGGCGATGGTATTGGCGTTGATATCAGCCCGGTCATGATCAAGGTTGTCGATGCTGCTGTTAAGAAGGCTTACGGCGGCGAGCGCAAAATTTCCTGGATGGAAGTCYACGCCGGGGAGAAAGCGACTCAGGTTTACGATCAGGACACCTGGCTACCTCAGGAAACCCTGGACGCGGTCAAGGATTACGTGGTTTCCATCAAGGGCCCTCTGACCACCCCGGTCGGTGGCGGCATTCGTTCCCTGAACGTGGCCCTGCGTCAGCAACTCGACCTTTATGTGTGCCTGCGCCCTGTGCGCTGGTTCGAAGGCGTGCCGAGCCCGGTGAAAAAGCCAGGTGACGTCGACATGACGATCTTCCGTGAGAACTCGGAAGACATCTACGCCGGTATTGAGTGGAAAGCCGGTTCGCCGGAAGCGACCAAAGTCATCAAATTCCTCAAAGATGAAATGGGCGTCACCAAGATCCGTTTCGACGAAAACTGCGGTATCGGCATCAAGCCGGTTTCGCTGCAAGGCACCAAGCGTCTGGCACGCAAGGCGCTGCAGTATGTGGTCGACAACGACCGCGACTCGCTGACCATCGTGCACAAAGGCAACATCATGAAGTTCACCGAAGGTGCCTTCAAGGAATGGGCCTACGAAGTGGCCGCTGAAGAGTTCGGCGCGACCCTGCTCGACGGTGGTCCGTGGATGCAGTTCAAAAACCCGAAAACCGGCAAGAATGTCATCGTCAAGGACGCCATCGCCGACGCCATGCTCCAGCAGATCCTGCTGCGCCCAGCCGAGTACGATGTGATCGCGACCCTGAACCTGAACGGCGACTACCTCTCCGACGCCCTGGCGGCGGAAGTGGGCGGTATCGGTATCGCACCGGGTGCCAACCTGTCTGACACCATTGCCATGTTCGAAGCCACCCACGGTACTGCGCCGAAATACGCCGGCAAGGACCAGGTCAACCCGGGTTCACTGATTCTGTCTGCCGAAATGATGCTGCGCCACATGGGCTGGACCGAAGCGGCGGATCTGATCATCAAGGGCACCAACGGCGCGATTTCCGCCAAGACCGTGACCTATGACTTCGAACGTCTGATGGACGGGGCGACGCTGCTGTCTTCGTCTGCGTTTGGTGATGCGCTGATCTCGCATATGTAAGCGGCGATGTAGCTGAATCACGGCCACACAAAAACCGCCCGCCTCAATACGTTGAGTCGGGCGGTTTTTTTATAGCCGGATGACGGCTTGCGTCAGCTCGACACCGTTTCTTGTTGGGTGGCGTGCGCGGTCTGTTCGCTAGGGAGCGTGGCAGACGTAATCTTCACAGCATGCAAGCCTTTGGGGCCCTGTACGATCTCGAAGTTGACGATCTGCCCTGCCTTGAGGGTCTTGTAACCGTCCATCTCGATGGCCGAAAAGTGGGCAAAGAAATCTATTTCCTTGCCATCCTCGTCACGACCTTCTCTGGCGTCGGTGTTAATGAAACCGAATCCCTTGGCATTGTTGAACCATTTCACCTTGCCGACCGACATGCTCATATCCCTCTGCAACAGACTCCATCACTGGAGTATCATCCAGTACATCCACAGTCAGTCATATAAATTAGATTGACTCTGCGGACCTTTTTTACCCACTGTGGGCTCTATTGGTTGTAACACCGTTTTACCGATAGTCAAGGTGACCGGGCGGTCAGTGTTGAAATCGTCCATAGCCGCCCCCACCACTGTATTAGCACAACTGACGAACCTTTCTTTCCATGCATGCAATCAGCCAGATTCGACTAACATTCAATCAGGATCGCCCGACTCTCCAGAAAGATCGCCCGGAGGAACACGACGACGATTCCGCAGGCATTGCTGTTCAGGAGGCGAAGCCTGCGTTACAGGCACCGCCGATGTACAAGGTGGTTTTGTTCAACGATGACTACACACCGATGGATTTCGTCGTCGAAGTGCTCGAGGTGTTTTTTAACCTGAATCGCGAGCTGGCGACCAAGGTCATGCTGGCCGTCCATACAGAAGGGCGGGCAGTATGTGGAGTGTTTACCCGCGACATTGCCGAGACAAAGGCCATGCAGGTCAACCAGTACGCCAGGGAAAGCCAGCATCCGCTACTCTGTGAAATCGAGAAGGACGGTTAATCGCCGACCACTTGGGTATGAGGTGAAGCTATGTTCGTGTACTGCAGCGTGCTGTTTTCCACGTACAGAGCTCGGGCAAGCGTGAAGTGACTGGCGCCAACGTGCTGGTCGCCATTTTCAGTGAGCAAGAGAGTCAGGCAGTGTTCCTGCTGAAACAGCAGAGCGTTGCGCGCATTGATGTCGTCAACTACATCGCTCATGGCATTTCCAAAGTGCCTGGGCATGGCGATCACTCTGAAGGTGAGCAAGATATGCAGGACGACGAGGGCGGTGAGTCTTCTTCTTCAGGCAATCCTCTGGATGCTTATGCCAGCAACCTCAACGAACTCGCGCGCCAGGGCCGAATCGATCCATTGGTAGGCCGTGAGCTGGAAGTCGAACGCGTTGCGCAGATTCTGGCGCGCCGTCGCAAAAACAATCCGCTGCTGGTGGGCGAGGCGGGCGTGGGTAAAACCGCGATTGCCGAAGGCCTGGCTAAACGCATTGTCGACAACCAGGTGCCGGACCTGCTGGCCAACAGCGTGGTGTACTCCCTCGACTTGGGTGCCTTGCTGGCCGGGACCAAATACCGTGGCGATTTCGAGAAGCGTTTCAAGGCGCTGCTCAATGAGCTGAAAAAACGTCCACAGGCGATCCTGTTCRTCGACGAAATCCACACCATTATCGGTGCGGGTGCCGCGTCCGGTGGCGTCATGGATGCCTCGAACCTGCTCAAGCCACTGCTGTCCTCGGGTGATATCCGCTGCATCGGTTCGACCACGTTCCAGGAGTTTCGCGGGATCTTCGAGAAGGACCGTGCCTTGGCCCGGCGCTTCCAGAAGGTCGATGTGTCGGAACCTTCAGTGGAGGACACCATTGGCATCCTGCGCGGCCTGAAAGGGCGTTTCGAAGCGCACCACAACATCGAATACAGTGATGAGGCGCTGCGTGCGGCTGCTGAGCTGGCTTCGCGCTACATCAATGACCGGCACATGCCGGACAAGGCCATCGACGTCATCGACGAGGCGGGCGCCTATCAGCGTCTGCAACCGATCGAGAAGCGTGTGAAACGCATCGAAGTTCCTCAGGTCGAGGACATCGTTGCGAAAATCGCGCGGATTCCGCCTAAGCACGTCACCAGTTCCGATAAAGAACTGCTGCGTAACCTTGAGCGTGACCTGAAGCTGACCGTGTTTGGCCAGGATGCCGCCATCGATTCATTGTCGACGGCGATCAAACTGTCCCGTGCCGGACTCAAGTCGCCTGACAAGCCTGTCGGTTCGTTCCTGTTCGCCGGTCCCACCGGTGTCGGTAAAACCGAAGCGGCGCGTCAGCTGGCCAAGGCGTTGGGTATCGAACTGGTTCGCTTCGACATGTCCGAGTACATGGAGCGCCACACCGTATCGCGTCTGATCGGTGCGCCTCCAGGTTACGTCGGGTTCGATCAGGGCGGCCTGCTGACCGAAGCCATCACCAAGCAACCTCACTGTGTGCTGTTGCTCGATGAAATCGAGAAGGCGCATCCGGAAGTCTTCAACCTGCTGCTGCAGGTCATGGACCACGGTACGCTGACCGATAACAACGGGCGCAAAGCGGATTTCCGTAACGTGATCGTCATCATGACGACCAACGCCGGTGCCGAAACAGCAGCGCGTGCTTCGATCGGTTTCACCCATCAGGACCACTCGTCCGATGCGATGGAAGTGATCAAGAAGAGCTTCACGCCAGAGTTCCGCAACCGTCTGGACACCATTATCCAGTTTGGTCGCCTCAGCCATGAGGTCATCAAAAGCGTGGTGGACAAGTTCCTTACCGAGCTTCAGGCGCAGCTGGAAGACAAGCGCGTGCAGCTGGAAGTGACAGACGCAGCGCGCAGCTGGCTGGCAGCAGGTGGCTACGACACGGCAATGGGCGCTCGTCCAATGGCGCGTTTGATCCAGGACAAGATCAAGCGTCCACTGGCCGAAGAGATCCTCTTTGGCGAACTGGCCGACCATGGCGGTGTGGTGCATATCGATCTGAAGGACGGCGAGCTGACCTTCGAGTTCGAGACCACGGCTGAAATGGCCTGACGTTAACCGCTACAAAGCAAAAGGCGCCGAGAGGCGCCTTTTGCTGTCTGCTGACTGATCGTTCCCACGCTCCGCGTGGGAATGCAGCCCGGGACGCTCCGCGTCCCTTCAAAAGCCGAACGCAGAGCGTCCGTTGAGGCATTCCCACGCAGAGCGTGGGAACGATCGGCAAGCGCAGACAAACAAAAACGCCCGGCAGAGCCGGGCGTTTTGTATTGACTTGATTAGCGAGCGCGGTAAGTGATGCGCCCTTTGCTCAAGTCATAGGGCGTCAGCTCGACGCGCACTTTGTCACCGGTAAGAATACGGATGTAGTTCTTGCGCATCTTGCCGGAGATATGCGCGGTTACGACGTGCCCATTTTCCAACTCCACACGAAACATGGTGTTGGGCAGGGTGTCGACGACAGTGCCTTCCATTTCGAAGCTGTCTTCTTTCGACATGCAGTAAAGCCCTCGGTGTCCAATGAATGGCCCGGTGCAACTGCGCCAGGCAAAAGCGGCGTGCATTGTGCCCGAAAAATGGGGTTTAAGCCAAGGGGTTCTAGTTCAGGATGACCCAGCGTTGATTAATCAGCAGCTCGATAGGCCGATATTGGGTCTTGTAGCTCATCTTTTTGCAGTTTTTGATCCAGTAGCCAAGGTAGACAGCGTCCAGTCCGAGGCGGCGGGTCTCGCCGATCTGCCAGAGAATCGCGTAACGCCCCAGGCTGCGGCGTTCTTCGTCGGGTTCGTAAAAGGTATACACCGCTGACAAACCGTTCGGCAGTAAGTCGGTGACAGCCACCGCCAGCAGCCGCCCCTCGAGACGAAATTCGTAGAAGCGCGAGAACGGCAGGTCGCGCACCAGGAAGGTCGCAAATTGATCGCGGCTCGGCGGGTACATGTCGCCATCGGCGTGACGCTGTTCGATATAGCGCTGATAGAGGCCGAAATACTCTTCGGTGAACTGTGCCCTGGCCGGGCGAACCTGTAGGTCGGCATTGCGTTTGAAAATGCGTTTCTGTTGGCGGTTGGGGGTAAATTGCGCCACAGGGATTCGCGCCGGTACGCACGCATTGCAGTTCTGGCAATGTGGCCGGTACAGATGATCGCCACTGCGACGAAAACCCATTTCAGACAAATCTGCGTAGACATGCACGTCCATGGGCTGGCTAGGGTCGAGGAACAGGGTCGTGGCCTGCTCATCTGGCAGATAGCTGCAAGAGTGGGGCTGAGTGGCATAGAACTTCAAGCGCGCCAACTCGGTCATGATCAACCCTCGGGATAAGCTTTGATTTGGGGGCGTTCGTTCCTAATGAGTTTCACCGCCGCGAAACTCATTGGGAGCGCCCCCTAAGTGTAAGCCACGCGCGCAAAAGTCGCTCAGCAAACCCATGTGGCGCGGTTAGGCTGATCCAGATGCTGCGCCAGGTAGCCAGCAAATTCGCGGCGTGCAATCGCCCGGGCGCCGAGGCTGTGCAGATGATCGGTCGGCATCTGGCAGTCGATCAGCACAAAACCCGAGTCTTTCAGATGTCGCACCAGTGTGGCAAAGCCATACTTGGACGCATTGTCGGCGCGGCTGAACATGGACTCACCAAAAAACAGCTGGCCCATCGCCAGGCCGTACAGGCCGCCAACCAGCTCGTCCTGATCCCAGACTTCCACCGAATGCGCGTGACCACGCCTGTGCAGTTCAATGTAAGCGTCCTGCATGGCCTGGGTAATCCAGGTGCCATCAGCGTAATCGCGTGGGGCTGCGCAAGCGCGGATGACGGCGGCGAAATCCTGATCAAAAGTTACTTGATAGCGCTGTTGGCGCAGCAATTTGCCCAGGCTGCGGGAAACATGCAGTTCGTCGGGAAACAGCACCGTGCGAGGATCCGGCGACCACCAAAGAATCGGCTGGCCTTCGGAGAACCACGGAAAACAACCGTGGCGATAGGCCTGAATCAGACGATCGGCAGACAGATCGCCACCCGCAGCCAGCAAGCCGTTGGGGTCGCGCATGGCTTTTTCCAGCGGGGGAAAGGTCAGGGTATTGCGTTGTAACCAAGTCAGCATGGCATCCGGGCTTGCAGAAGGGGAGGGTGGTGGCGGGCTGGCAGGCCCGCCGTAAAGTGTGCCGTTAAACGCCGGGAATGTCGTCGAGGTATTTCTCGGCGTCCAGCGCGGCCATGCAGCCGGCCCCGGCCGACGTGACGGCTTGGCGGTAAACGTGATCGGCGACATCGCCGGCGGCAAACACGCCGGGGATTGCGGTGGCGGTGGCGTCGCCTTCGTTGCCGCTTTTGACTCGCAGATAACCGTCGTGCATGGGCAACTGATCGATAAACAGATCGGTGTTGGGTTTGTGGCMGATGGCGATGAATACCCCGGCCAGCGCCAATTCACGGGTTTCGCCGGTCTGGCTGTCGCGCAGGCGGGCACCGGTCACGCCACTGGCATCGCCCAGCACTTCATCCAGATTCTGATTCCAGTGCAGGCGAATATTGCCGTTGGCCGCCTTTTCGAACAGTTTGTCCTGGAGGATCTTTTCCGAGCGCAACTTATCGCGACGGTGAATCAGATGGACTTCCTTGGCGATGTTCGACAGGTACAAGGCTTCTTCGACGGCGGTATTGCCGCCGCCGACCACCGCCACCACCTGATTGCGATAAAAGAACCCATCGCAGGTCGCGCAGGCTGAAACCCCTCTGCCGGCAAACGTTTCTTCCGAGGGCAGCCCCAGATATTGCGCCGAAGCGCCGGTGGCGATAATCAGGGCGTCGCAGGTGTAGGTGCCACCGTCGCCGATCAGTTCAAATGGGCGCTGTTGCAACTTGGCGGTATGGATGTGGTCGTAGACGATCTCTGTGTCGAAGCGTTCAGCGTGTTTTTGCATCCGTTCCATCAGCACCGGGCCGGTGAGGCCTTCGACGTCGCCGGGCCAGTTGTCGACTTCGACGGTGGTGGTGAGCTGGCCACCGGCCTGTATGCCGGTAATGACAACGGGTTTGAGGTTAGCGCGGGCGGCATACACGGCTGCGCTGTAACCGGCAGGGCCGGAACCCAGAATGATCAAGCGTGAATGCTTCGCTTCGCTCATAAAAACACCTCATAAGCCTTTGTCACGAAAGAGAATGCATGCTCAAATTGACCGCATGCCGTGGTGCTTTTGGCTATGCTACATCCAGCGCCTCAAGCATGGCATCGGACGGGCAAACCCGTACAATGCCTGCGTGCAAGGGGGGTTGTAACAAAATAAGCAGTGCGCGCCGTGTTTATAAAACACCGGGTGCAGTGTTAAAAGTAGTCCCGGTTGCGCCTGTTAACTTTTTTACCTGCCTGGATTGGGCAGTTTTTTATAGTCATTCAACAGATGGACGCGCCCCAGGCGCAGGAAAAGTAACGTTTTGAAGAAATCCACCGCAGCACCCAAAACAGTCGTTCCGCTCTGGCGCCAGCATTTGCACTACCGGCTCAAGGAAGGTGCATTGATCGCCATTGGCGCCTTGTGCCTGTTCCTGATGATGGCCTTGCTGACTTACGGCAAGGACGATCCGGGCTGGAGCCATAACAGCAAGATTGATGACGTGCAGAATTTCGGCGGCCCGGCCGGTTCTTACAGCGCCGACATCCTGTTCATGGTGCTGGGCTACTTCGCCTACATCTTCCCGTTGTTGCTCGCGGTCAAGGTCTATCAGATCTTCCGCCAGCGCCACGAACCGTGGCAGTGGAGCGGCTGGCTGTTCTCCTGGCGCCTGATTGGCCTGGTGTTTCTGGTGCTGTCCGGCGCTGCGTTGGCGCATATCCATTTTCATGCTGCCACGGGCCTGCCGGCCGGTGCCGGCGGTGCGCTGGGTGAAAGCCTCGGCGATCTGGCCAGGAACGGGCTGAATGTTCAGGGCAGCACATTGCTGTTCATTGCCCTGTTCCTGTTCGGCCTGACGGTGTTTACCGACCTGTCGTGGTTCAAGGTGATGGACCTCACCGGCAAGATCACCCTCGACTTGTTTGAACTGTTCCAAGGCGCGGCCAATCGCTGGTGGGCGGCCCGTAACGAACGCAAGCGACTGGTGGCGCAACTGCGCGAAGTTGACGATCGCGTGAATGAGGTGGTCGCGCCAACCGTCACCGACAAGCGTGAGCAGGCCAAGGTCAAGGAACGCCTGATCGAGCGTGAGCAAGCCCTGAGCAAGCACATGTCGGAACGCGAGAAGCAGGTGCCGCCGGTCATTGCACCCGCACCGCCGAAACCGACTGCACCGAGCCAGCGAGTGGAAAAAGAGAAACAGACGCCGTTGTTCATCGACAGCGCCGTGGAAGGCACCTTGCCGCCGATCTCGATTCTCGACCCCGCGGAAAAGAAACAACTCAATTACTCGCCCGAATCCCTGGCTGCGGTTGGCCATTTGCTGGAAATCAAGCTCAAGGAATTCGGCGTCGAAGTCTCGGTGGATTCGATTCACCCAGGCCCGGTGATTACCCGTTACGAAATTCAKCCGGCCGCCGGCGTGAAGGTCAGCCGCATCTCCAACCTGGCGAAAGACCTGGCGCGTTCCCTGGCCGTGACCAGCGTGCGTGTGGTTGAAGTGATTCCCGGCAAGACCACTGTCGGTATCGAGATCCCGAACGAAGACCGGCAGATCGTGCGCTTCTCCGAAGTGCTGTCGACCCCCGAGTACGACAACTTCAAGTCGCCGGTCACCCTGGCCCTCGGTCACGACATCGGCGGCAAGCCGGTCATCACCGACCTGGCAAAAATGCCGCACTTGCTGGTGGCCGGTACGACCGGTTCCGGTAAGTCGGTGGGTGTGAACGCGATGATCCTGTCGATCCTGTTCAAGTCCGGCCCGGAAGACGCCAAGCTGATCATGATCGACCCGAAGATGCTTGAACTGTCGATCTACGAAGGCATTCCGCACCTGCTGTGCCCGGTTGTGACCGATATGAAGGACGCGGCCAACGCCCTGCGCTGGAGCGTGGCGGAGATGGAGCGTCGCTACAAACTGATGGCGAAGATGGGCGTGCGTAACCTGTCCGGCTTCAACGCCAAGGTCAAGGAAGCCCAGGATGCCGGTACGCCGCTGACTGATCCGCTGTACAAGCGCGAAAGCATTCACGATGAAGCACCGCTGCTGACCAAGTTGCCGACCATCGTCGTGGTCGTCGACGAATTCGCCGACATGATGATGATCGTCGGCAAGAAGGTTGAAGAACTGATCGCCCGTATCGCCCAGAAGGCCCGTGCCGCCGGTATCCACTTGATCCTCGCCACTCAGCGTCCGTCGGTAGACGTGATCACCGGCCTGATCAAAGCCAACATCCCGACGCGCATGGCGTTCCAGGTGTCGAGCAAGATCGACTCCCGGACCATCATCGACCAGGGTGGCGCCGAGCAACTGCTGGGTCACGGTGACATGCTCTACATGCCGCCGGGCACCAGTCTGCCAATTCGTGTTCACGGCGCGTTCGTGTCCGATGACGAGGTTCACCGCGTGGTGGAGGCCTGGAAACTGCGCGGCGCGCCGGAATACAACGACGACATCCTCGCCGGTGTCGAAGAAGCCGGCAGCGGCTTTGAGAATGGCGGTGGGGGTGGCGATGATGATGCCGAAACCGATGCGCTCTACGACGAAGCGGTGCAGTTCGTCCTGGAAAGCCGTCGCGCGTCCATCTCTGCGGTTCAGCGCAAACTGAAAATCGGCTACAACCGCGCCGCACGCATGATCGAAGCCATGGAAATGGCCGGGGTCGTGACGTCCATGAACACCAACGGTTCGCGTGAAGTCCTGGCCCCGGGCCCGGTGCGCGACTGATTTGAATCGCGTCCTTAAATTGAAAAGCGGGTGGCGCACACGCGCCGCCCGATCCCCCACGAATGTTATGAGGACTCCCATGCGTCTTATCCGCATGCTGTTGCTGCCGGTACTGGCTTTGACCACGCTCTCGGCCCACGCCGATGACAAGGACGTGGCACGCCTGACCCAATTGCTGGAAAAATCCCAGACATTGACTGCCCGTTTCTCCCAGTTGACCCTCGATGGCAGCGGCACCCAATTGCAGGAAACCACTGGCGACATGTCGTTGCAGCGCCCGGGTCTGTTCTACTGGCACACCAATCCCCCTGCCGAGCAGACCATGGTCTCCGACGGCAAGAAAGTCACCCTGTGGGACCCGGACCTGGAGCAGGCCACGATCAAGAAACTCGATCAACGCCTGACCCAGACGCCTGCATTGCTGTTGTCTGGTGACGTGTCCAAGATCAGCCAGAGCTTCGACATCAGCGCCAAGGAAGCCGGCGGCGTGATCGACTTCACCCTGAAGCCGAAAACCAAAGACACCCTGTTCGACAGCCTGCGTCTGTCGTTCCGTAACGGTCTGGTCAACGACATGCAAATGATCGACAGCGTCGGTCAGCGTACCAATATTCTGTTCACCGGCGTGAAGGCCAACGAGCCGATCCCGGCTTCCAAGTTCAAGTTCGACATCCCAAAGGGTGCCGATGTAATCCAGGAATAACGCCGCTCCCACAGGAGCCCACGGCGTTCAAGTAGTGAGGTTTCGCAAGTAGTGATGGACCTGTTTCGCAGTGCCCCGATAGCTCAGCCCTTGGCCGCCCGCCTGCGTGCGGCCAATCTGGACGAGTACGTCGGTCAGGAACACCTGCTGGCTCGCGGCAAGCCTTTGCGCGAAGCCCTGGAGCAGGGTGCCCTGCATTCGATGATTTTCTGGGGCCCGCCGGGTGTGGGCAAAACCACTCTGGCGCGGCTGCTGGCGGAAGTCTCGGACGCGCACTTCGAAACCGTCTCGGCGGTGCTGGCCGGGGTGAAGGAAATCCGTCAGGCGGTGGAAATCGCCAAGCAACAGGCCGGGCAGTACGGTCGACGCACCATTTTGTTTGTCGATGAAGTGCACCGCTTCAACAAGTCCCAGCAGGATGCCTTCCTGCCGTACGTTGAAGACGGCACGCTGATATTCATCGGTGCGACCACCGAGAACCCCTCGTTCGAACTCAATAACGCCTTGCTCTCCCGGGCCCGCGTGTATGTGCTCAAGAGCCTCGACGAAGCGGCCCTGCGCAAGTTGGTGCATCGCGCACTGACCGAAGAGCGTGGCTTGGGCAAGCGGCAACTGACCCTCAGCGATGAAGGCTTCCAGATGCTGTTGTCCGCTGCTGATGGCGATGGCCGGCGACTGCTGAACCTGCTG
The DNA here is from genome assembly GCF_056400685.1 of Pseudomonas sp. P5_A12. Lineage (NCBI taxonomy): Bacteria > Pseudomonadati > Pseudomonadota > Gammaproteobacteria > Pseudomonadales > Pseudomonadaceae > Pseudomonas > Pseudomonas sp. P5_A12. The sequence continues at coordinate 11,538 of NZ_JBFUKU010000186.1, forward strand.
GAAAACGCCTCGGACCTGGCCGAAGACAACAGCGAAATCGGCGTCGATCTGCTGCAAAGTCTACTCGGTGACACCCGTCGACGTTTCGACAAGGGTGGCGAGGCGTTCTACGACCAGATTTCCGCACTGCATAAATCCGTACGCGGCTCCAACCCCGATGGTGCGCTGTATTGGTTTGCGCGGATGATCGACGGCGGTTGCGATCCGCTGTACCTGGCCCGGCGCGTGGTGCGCATGGCCAGCGAAGACATCGGTAACGCCGACCCGCGCGCCCTGAGCCTGTGCCTGGCGGCGTGGGAAGTGCAGGAGCGCCTCGGCAGCCCCGAAGGCGAGCTGGCGGTGGCCCAGGCCATTACGTATCTGGCCTGCGCGCCGAAAAGCAACGCGGTGTACATGGGCTTCAAGGCCGCGATGCGCAGCGCCACCGAGCACGGTTCGCTGGAAGTGCCACTGCACCTGCGCAACGCCCCGACCAAACTGATGAAACAACTCGGTTATGGCGACGAATACCGTTACGCCCACGATGAGCCGGATGCCTACGCGGCGGGGGAAGATTATTTCCCGGAAGAACTCGAGCCGCAGCCGTTCTATCAGCCGGTGCCACGGGGTCTGGAGCTAAAGATCGGCGAGAAGCTCAACCACCTCGCCCAGCTTGACCGTTTGAGCCCCCGGCAGCGGAGAAAATAGTGATTCCATTGGTCATCGCGGTGTCCATCGGCGGTGTCGCCGGCACGCTGTTGCGGTTCGCGACCGGAAACTGGATCAACGCTAATTGGCCGCGGCACTTCTATACCGCTACGCTGGCCGTTAATATCGTGGGCTGTTTGCTGATCGGCGTTCTATACGGTCTGTTTTTGATACGCCCGGAGGTGCCGATTGAGGTGCGCGCCGGGTTGATCGTCGGCTTCCTCGGAGGGCTGACGACTTTTTCATCCTTTTCACTGGATACGGTGCGCTTGCTGGAAAGCGGGCAAGTGCCGCTGGCTTTGGGCTATGCGGCGCTCAGCGTATTCGGCGGGCTGCTTGCCACTTGGGCCGGCCTGTCCTTGACCAAACTTTGATAAACGAGAAACCGACATGCTCGATTCCAAACTGTTACGTAGCAACCTTCAGGACGTAGCGGACCGCCTGGCATCCCGTGGCTACACGCTGGATGTTGTGCGCATCGAAGCGCTGGAAGAACAGCGCAAGACCGTCCAGACCCGCACCGAAGCACTGCAGGCTGAGCGTAATGCCCGTTCCAAATCCATCGGTCAGGCCAAGCAACGCGGCGAAGACATCGCGCCACTGATGGCCGACGTCGAGCGCATGGCCAACGAATTGAGCGCCGGTAAAGTCGAGCTGGACGCGATCCAGACTGATCTTGATTCGATCCTGCTGGGTATTCCGAACCTGCCGCACGAGTCGGTGCCGATTGGCGATGACGAAGACGGCAACGTCGAAGTGCGCCGCTGGGGTACCCCGACCGCGTTCGACTTCCCGGTTCAGGACCACGTTGCCCTGGGCGAGAAATTCGGCTGGCTGGACTTCGAAACCGCCGCCAAGCTGTCCGGCGCACGTTTCGCCCTGTTGCGCGGCCCGATTGCCCGCCTGCACCGCGCCCTGGCGCAGTTCATGATCAACCTGCACGTCACCGAGCACGGCTACGAAGAGGCTTACACGCCTTATCTGGTCCAGGCCCCGGCGCTGCAAGGTACCGGCCAACTGCCGAAGTTCGAAGAAGACCTGTTCAAGATCGCTCGCGAAGGCGAAGCCGATCTGTACCTGATCCCGACTGCCGAAGTGTCGTTGACCAACATCGTTGCTGGCGAAATCGTCGATTCGAAACTGCTGCCGATCAAGTTTGTGGCGCACACCCCATGCTTCCGC
>NZ_JBFUKU010000187.1:0-11229 GCF_056400685.1 Pseudomonas sp. P5_A12
GTGTGTAGTAATCCGTGGTCTTGTAGAGGAATTCGGCGAAGTCGCTGAGTACTACAAACCCATGGGCAAAGCCTTCGGGCACCCAGAGTTGCCGATGATTGTCGGCGGACAACCGTACCGCCTCCCATTGGCCGAAATTCGGCGAACCGCGACGGAGGTCTACCGCCACATCGAGCACCTCACCGGCGGTCACCCGCACCAGTTTTCCCTGGGTGTTTTGCAGTTGGTAGTGCAGGCCACGCAGCACGCCTTTCTGGGATCGGGAGTGGTTGTCCTGCACGAACTGTGTGTTCAGGCCCGTCGCGTCTTCAAACGCCTTGGCATTGAAGCTTTCATAGAAAAAACCGCGCTCGTCGCCGAAGACTTTGGGCTCGATGATCAATACACCGGGCAGGCTGGTTTCAATCACTTTCATTGTTTTTCCCCGGCCAGCTTGAAGAGGTACTGGCCGTAACCGGTCTTGCCGAAATAACTGGCGCGCTCGAGTAACAGTTCGCGGCTGATCCAGCCATTTTCGTAGGCAATTTCTTCGAGGCAGGCGACTTTCAGGCCCTGGCGATGCTCGATGGTCTGCACGTACTGAGAGGCTTCGAGCAGGCTGTCGTGGGTGCCGGTGTCCAGCCAGGCAAAACCGCGACCGAAGCGCTCGACCTGCAAGTCGCCGCGTTGGAGGTAGGCGTTATTGACGTCGGTGATTTCCAGTTCGCCGCGAGGCGAGGGTTTCACGGCCTTGGCGATGTCGATCACGCTGTTGTCGTAGAAATACAGCCCGGTGACGGCGTAGCTGGATTTCGGATTTTTCGGCTTCTCTTCGATCGACAAGGCACGGCCTTCGCTGTCGAAATCAATCACGCCAAAGCGCTCCGGGTCTTTGACCCAATAGCCGAACACGGTCGCGCCAGAAGGGCGTTTTGCCGCGTTTTTCAGCTGTTCACCGAAGTGCTGACCGTGGAAGATGTTGTCGCCGAGGATCAGGCAGACGGGGTCGTCGCCAATAAACTCTTCACCAATCAAAAAGGCCTGGGCCAGACCGTCTGGCGACGGTTGTTCGGCGTAGCTGAAATTGACCCCGAACTGACTTCCGTCACCCAACAGGTTGCGGTACTGCGGCAGGTCCTGAGGGGTGGAAATCAGCAAGATGTCCTTGATGCCGGCCAGCATCAGTACCGAGATCGGGTAGTAGATCATCGGCTTGTCGTAGACCGGCAACAGCTGTTTCGATACGCCAAGCGTGATCGGGTGCAAACGCGTCCCCGAGCCGCCCGCCAACACTATGCCTTTCATCATGCGAGAAGTTCCTTGGTATTGATGGCGCCCAGTCGTTCACCCTGATAGCTGCCGTCCTGAACGCGGTGGCACCACTCCAGGTTATCCAGATACCACTGAACGGTTTTGCGCAGGCCGGTTTCGAAGGTCTCTTCGGGTACCCAGCCGAGTTCGCGTTCGATCTTGCTGGCGTCGATGGCGTATCGCTGGTCGTGGCCGGGACGGTCCTGGACGAAGGTGATCAAATCGGCGAAGTGCGCCACGCCTTGAGGCTTTTGCGGGGCCAGTTCTTCGAGCAGGGTGCAGATGCCACGCACCACGTCGATGTTTTTCTGTTCGTTGTGACCGCCGATATTGTACGTCTCGCCGACCACCCCTTCGATGACCACTTTGAGCAGCGCGCGGGCGTGGTCCTCGACAAACAACCAGTCACGCACTTGCAGGCCGTTGCCGTACACCGGCAGCGGTTTGCCTGCCAGGGCGTTGAGGATCACCAGCGGGATCAGTTTCTCGGGGAAGTGGAACGGCCCGTAATTGTTCGAGCAATTGGTCAGCAATACCGGCAAGCCGTAGGTGCGCTGCCAGGCGCGGACCAGGTGGTCAGACGCCGCTTTGCTGGCGGAATACGGCGAGCTTGGCGCGTAGGGTGTGGTTTCGGTGAACAGATCGTCGACACCGTGCAAGTCACCGTAGACCTCATCGGTGGAGATGTGATGAAAGCGAAAGGCGCTTTTTTCAGGCTCGGTCAGGGTCTGCCAGTAGGCGCGGGTTGCTTCCAGCAAGCTGTAGGTGCCGACGATGTTGGTTTGGATGAAATCCGATGGACCGTCGATGGAACGGTCGACATGGGATTCGGCCGCCAGGTGCATGATCGCGTGCGGCTGGAAGCGCGCCAAGATTGCGCTGACGGTCGCCTGGTCGACGATATCGGCTTGCACGAATTCATAGCGGGTGTCGGTGGCAATGCTGGTCAACGACTCGAGATTGCCGGCGTAAGTCAGTTTGTCCAGGTTGAGCACTTCGTGCCCGGTGTGCCGGATCAGGTGACGAATCAGGGCAGAGCCAATGAAACCGGCACCGCCGGTGATGAGAATACGCATGTTGGCCAGCCTTTTTCCGTAAGACAATAAATCGAATGTACATAGCTTGTCGGCAGGAGCCGGGTGGTGCAAGAGGGTTGTTGGTCGTATTTGGGATTTACAGCGTCAACGGGGGGTTGATTATCGACCGATGCAGTGGCGATATAAGCGCCTAATAACATTTCAGAGGTCGCTGTATGCCGCTCGCCACGTTGATTCACCGCGCCAGTTTGCCCAGTCCGCAAGTGTCTGCGCAGCAAGCGCTTGAGCTGCTGGAAGGGCATTACGGGCTGAGCGGGAAGTTGCAGGCTCTTGGCAGTCAGCAGGATCTCAACTTTCGCGTCGACTGCGACCAGGGGCGTTTCGTCCTGAAAATCTGCCGTGGTGATTATGCGGCGCTGGAACTGCAAGCCCAGCACGCGGGGCTCAAGCATTTGGGCGAGCACTCTGGCGTGAAGGTGCCGCGAGTGATCCCGGCCAAAAACGGTGCTGATCTGCTCACACTGGACGTCGCGGGCCAATCGGTGCACGTGCGACTGCTCGACTACATCGAAGGTCAGTCGCTCACCCACCTCGATCACCTGCCGGGAGCCGTCGTCGCCGGTTTCGGCCAGCTGTGCGGCGAAATGGACCTGGCGCTGGCCGTTTTTGAACATCCGGGCCTTGTGCGCACGTTGCAGTGGGACGCCCGCCACGCCAACGCATTGATCGGCCATTTGCTGCCGGTCATCAAGGATGACGCGCAACGCCAGTTGATCGCCGCTGCCGCCGAACGTGCCGAGCGTCACTTGCAACCGCTGGTGGACAAGTTACCGGTGCAGGCCATTCACATGGACATCACCGACGACAACGTGGTCTGGCAACGCGATTCGCAACGACAGTGGCAATTGCAGGGCGTGATCGATTTCGGCGACCTGGTCCGCACTTGGCGCATCACCGATCTTTCGGTGACCTGTGCGGCGTTACTGCACCACGCCAACGGCGATCCGTTCTACATTTTGCCGGCGATTGAGGCCTATCACGCGGTCAATCCTTTGCAGCATGCAGAACTGCTGGCGCTCTGGCCGCTGATCGTCGCGCGTGCGGCGGTGTTGGTGCTCAGCGGCGAGCAGCAGGTCAGCATTGATCCGGGCAACCAGTACAGCCGCGACAACCTGACCCATGAGTGGGAAATTTTCCGCGTGGCCACATCAGTGCCGCTGGAATTGATGGAAGCGGCAATTCTGACGTCGGTTGGCAAGAGCCTGCCGAGCATTGGCAGTGAAGGTTTCGCTCCGCTTTTGCCGAGCCTGGTGGGGCGCGAATTTGCGCTGATCGATCTGGGCGTACTCAGCCCGCATTTCGAGGCGGGTAACTGGGAGCAAGAAGGAATCGATCAGCGGCTGCTGACCGAAGCCGCGGCGACCCACGGCCTGGCAGCCAGTCGATATGGGCAATATCGATTGTCGCGGACTCGTCCAGACAGTGCGGCTGAACCGGACACCTGCCCGTTGCACGTCGAGTTGCGAGTGCCCCACGGCACGGCGGTTGAATCGCCCTTTGCCGGTGTGGTTCATCAGCCGGCGGCGGGCGTGCTGCAACTCGACGGACCGCAACTGAGTGTACGGTTGTGGGGCGTGACGCCGTCGCTGCACATCGGCGCGGCACTGGTCAAAGGTCAGGTATTGGGCTCGGTCAGCGGGCCTCTGATCGTGCAGTTGTGCCGAGGCACGGCTTTCAATGCACCGTTGTTTTGTACACCTTCGCGCGCCTTGGCGTGGCAAGCCTTGTGCCCATCGCCGGCGGCATTGTTGGGACTGGCTTGTGATGCTGAAGCGGAACTTGATTCGCAAACGTTGCTGGCGCGCCGCAGCGCCAGTTTCGCCCGGACCCAGAAACACTATTACGTCGACCCGCCGCGCATCGAACGCGGCTGGCGCAACCACCTGATCGACATGCAGGGCCGCTCCTACCTCGACATGCTCAACAACGTCGCGGTACTCGGCCACGGACATCCGCGCATGGCGGCGGTCGCCAGTCGCCAGTGGTCGCTGCTCAACACCAACTCGCGCTTCAACTATGCGGCGGTTGCCGAGTTTTCCGAACGCTTGCTGAAGTTGGCGCCGGACTCCATGGACCGCGTGTTCCTGGTCAACAGCGGCAGCGAGGCCAATGATCTGGCGATTCGCCTGGCATGGGCTTACAGCGGCGGGCGCGACATGCTCAGCGTGCTGGAGGCCTATCACGGCTGGACGGTGGGCGCCGATGCGGTGTCGACGTCGATTGCCGACAATCCCAAGGCCTTGAGCAGCCGTCCCGATTGGGTGCATCCGGTCATCGCGCCGAACACATATCGCGGCGAATTCCGTGGCCCGGCCAGCGCGCCGGACTATGTACGCAGCGTCGAACACAACCTGGCGAAAATCGCCGAGCAAAAGCGTCAGCTGGCCGGTTTCATTTGCGAGCCGGTGTACGGCAATGCTGGCGGGATCTCGTTGCCACCGGGTTATTTGCAGCAGGTCTACGCAATGGTTCGTGCGCAGGGTGGCGTGTGCATCGCCGACGAAGTGCAGGTCGGTTACGGGCGCATGGGGCATTTTTTCTGGGGCTTTGAAGAGCAGGGCGTGGTGCCGGACATCATCACCATGGCCAAAGGCATGGGCAACGGCCAGCCGTTGGGCGCGGTGATCACGCGGCGGGAAATTGCCGAAGCGCTGGAGGCCGAAGGTTATTTCTTCTCGTCGGCGGGCGGCAGTCCGGTCAGTTGCCAGATCGGCATGGCGGTGCTGGATGTGATGGAAGAGGAAAAGCTCTGGGAAAACGCTCAGGTGGTGGGCGGGTATTTCAAGGAGCGTCTGGAAGCGCTGATCGATATTCATCCACTGGTGGGCGCGGTGCACGGCTCCGGGTTTTATCTGGGTGTCGAGCTGATCCGTAACCGCGACACCCTGGAACCAGCGACCGAAGAAACCACGGCGCTGTGTGATCGCCTGCGTGAGCTGGGGATTTTCATGCAACCGACCGGCGACTTCCTCAACGTCCTCAAGATCAAACCGCCGATGGTGACCTCGCGGCAGAGCGTGGACTTCTTCGTGGACATGCTCTCCAAGGTGCTCGCAGAAGGCCTGTAAACACCTTCTCACTGGAGGCATAGGGACAAATGTGGGAGCGAGCAGGCTCGCTCCCACAAGGGATAGTGTTAATTCGATATGTATCGGCTTTTAAGCAAAAAAATATGACAGAAGGTTTGTAGGTAGCTTCTAAAGCCGATATTTATCGGCTATAAAGTCATCGCTGCCTCGCTGTGGACGATCCACACCCTGTGCTTCCCATTTCTGTCATGGGTCGATGCCACACTCGACCCCAAGCCTTTGCTCAGGAGCCGATTCATGAGCCGTATCGTTACCGTCGCCGCTACCCAGATGGCCTGTTCCTGGGACCTTGAAGCCAATATCGAAACCGCTGAGAAGCTGGTCCGTGAGGCTGCAGCCAAAGGCGCGCAGATCATTCTGATTCAGGAGCTGTTCGAAGCCCCGTACTTCTGCCAGAAGCCGAACCCGGATTACCTGCAACTGGCCACGACCGTTGAAGACAACGTCGCCATCAAGCACTTCCAGAAAGTCGCCAAAGAGCTGCAATTGGTGCTGCCGATCAGCTTCTATGAATTGGCCGGACGTGCGCGCTTCAACAGCATCGCAATCATCGATGCCGACGGTTCCAACCTCGGGATTTATCGTAAAAGCCACATCCCTGACGGCCCTGGCTATCACGAGAAGTACTACTTCAACCCGGGCGATACCGGTTTCAAAGTGTGGAACACCCGTTACGCGAAAATCGGCGTGGGCATCTGCTGGGATCAGTGGTTTCCGGAGTGCGCGCGCAGCATGGCGTTGCAAGGTGCGGAAATCCTGTTCTACCCGACCGCCATCGGTAGCGAGCCGCACGACAAGACCATTTCCTCCCGTGATCATTGGCAGCGCGTGCAGCAGGGCCATGCCGGCGCCAACCTGATGCCGCTGATCGCCAGCAACCGCATCGGCAACGAAGAGCAGGACGGCTACGACATTACCTTCTATGGCTCGTCGTTCATCGCCAACCAGTTCGGCGAAAAAGTTCAGGAGCTCAACAAAACCGAAGAAGGTATTCTGGTGCACACTTTCGACCTCGACGAGCTGGAACACATTCGCAGCGCGTGGGGTTCGTTCCGTGATCGTCGCCCGAATCTTTACGGCACACTGAAAACTCTCGACGGTTCCCTGGAGTCCTGATTCTCATGACCACTTTGCACACCACGCCTCGCGCCGACGGCTTCTATATGCCGGCCGAATGGGCGCCACACACCCAGACCTGGATGATTTGGCCCGAGCGCCCGGACAACTGGCGCCTGGGTGGCAAACCGGCGCAAGCGGCACACGTGGCGGTGGCAAAAGCCATCGCCCGGTTCGAACCCGTGACCGTCGCGGTTTCCGCAGGCCAGTATGAAAATGCTCGCGCCCGTCTCGACGTGCCGAACATTCGTGTGGTGGAAATGTCCAGCGATGACGCATGGGTTCGCGATACCGGCCCGACCTTTGTCATCAATAACCGCAGTGAAGTCCGGGGTGTGAACTGGGACTTCAACTCGTGGGGCGGCTTCGATGGCGGTCTGTATTCGCCGTGGAACCGGGATTCGCAGGTCGGCGGCAAGATCCTTGAGATCGAGCGCAGCCAGCGTTATCGCACCGAGGGCTTCGTGCTCGAAGGTGGCTCGATTCACGTCGATGGCGAAGGTACCCTGATCACCACCGAAGAATGTCTGCTCAACCGCAATCGCAATCCGCACCTTGATCGTGCAGAAATCGAAGCGGTGCTCAGCGCCAATCTGGCTGTGAATAAAATCATCTGGCTGCCAGACGGTTTGTTCAACGACGAAACCGACGGCCATGTGGATAACTTCTGCTGCTACGTGCGCCCGGGTGAAGTATTGCTGGCCTGGACCGATGACCCGCAAGACCCGAACTACCCGCGCTGCCAGGCGGCCATGAACGTGCTGCAAAACAGCACCGACGCCAAAGGTCGCCCGTTCACAGTGCACAAGATGCCGATTCCGGGCCCGCTGTATGCGACCGAAGAAGAGTGCGCCGGTGTCGACCCGGTGGACGGTACTCAGGAGCGCAATCCGACTGTTCGTCTTGCCGGTTCTTACGTGAACTTCCTGATCGTCAACGGCGGGATTATTGCGCCGAGCTTCGATGACCCGCTGGACGGTCCGGCAAAAGAAATTTTGCAGACGCTGTTCCCGCAACATGAAGTGGTGATGGTGCCAGGTCGGGAGCTGTTACTGGGGGGCGGTAACATCCACTGCCTTACCCAACAACAACCGGCTCCGCACAAAGAGTGAGTGCAGTTGTAACAGCTTGAGACGATTGCAAAAATTGCTGAGCGGAGGTTAACCCTCCCCGTTATATGAAAAGCCCGCAGCCCTAAAGGACTGCGGGCTTTTTTGTATACGCTTGTCGACAGTACAGAAACTTTGGCACAGCTCTCGTATCTGTCACCGCGCGAAACAGTGAGGGGGGAGAACTGCGATGTTCTGTCATAAACCTTGGATAAGTTAGCCGCTCACAAACCAGGAGAGAGCGTTGAAATGAACGCCGAAGTTAACGTAGTGAGCGAGCGGGCGTTGCATCCCCTGGCAATTAATGGCGAATCGCTCCAGGACCTTACACACTGGTTGAAGTCCAATGGAATGCGTCAGATCAGTCAACCTGATCCGCGCCGGACGATATCGAGCGCTACCCCGCTGGTTTATTCAGTGAAGCGGAACTGGAAGCGTTGTGGGATGTGATGGAAGGATAAGAAGAAAAAACAAAGGATTGATATAGCGCTGCCGGGATGGCGGCGCTTTTTTATGGGCGGTGGTTTTGTGAGCTATAAAACCCACCCGGACGGGTTCGTTGTTTTTTACCTCGTTACAGTAAAAAAGCACTGAAAACGGCTGTTTTCAGTCGTAAAAAATCGAATTAAAGCCGCTTAAAACGCCGTTTCAAGCCGTGCTTGAGATGCCTGAAATTCTTTCTCATGGACGCAAATCCTGTGCTCTCTAGATTAGGTAGCTAAATGCACGGAGATTTTTAAAATGCTCGTTTTGAATAAAGAAGTGGGCGAATCGCTACGGCGCGATAAATACGTCAACGTCAAAAGTAGTGACTTCAATTTATTCGGACACTTCTCCGACTTCGTCAGATTGACCCGAAGCTGGGAAAACATGGAGCCAGACAGTTACTACGGTCAGGCCGAGGCGGGCAATCGGTACCGTCGCYACAGCGATTTCGAGTACAACCCGGTGACGCGTGAACTGACACAGCTGGAACACCGAGCCTACGTTCAGTCCAAGGCCAACAATAGCTATGTGGGTGGAATGGTGCGGCACTTCCAGGACTTCTCGGATGAAATCATCCATTCACCGGTGATGCGCAGCCTGATTGACACGGATTTCGAAGTGTACAAAAACGTTCTGCCACCGGATCTGCACAACGAAATCTGGCAATGCCAGATTCACCAGATCCGTATTGAGATCAAACCCGGCAAACAACTGGAGATTACCCCGGAAGGCATTCACTGCGACGGCTACCCGTTCAGCGGTGTGCATTTTTGGGGGCGTAATAACGTGGAGGGGGCGGAGAGCCGCTTGTACAGCGCCCATGAACAAGAGCATTTGGCGTCGACAACGTACACGGAGATTCTCGATACCACTTACTTCCTTGATCGGGACATGCGCCACTACGTCACACCGGCGCGCAATACCCATTCCCACAACATGGCTTATCGACAAATTCTGGCGATCTCCTTCTCGCGGCCAGGGACCGCTTTTGACATTGTTCGCTGAACAGCTCGACCCCATGATGAACCTCGCCGAGTGCCCTGCACCGGTGATGTTGCGGCGCACGACGGCCAAAGATGCGCAGCGTCTGGAGCGCTTCTTTCGGCAATTCGAAGAGGTGTCTTTCTGCGAATGGCAGGACGCCAGATGCCTGCGCGGGGTGTTGGTGCAAAAAACCACCACCTCGTTCATCGCGCTGGACATTAGTGGCGAAATCGTTGGCGCGGTGCTGGGTGGCATGCTTGGCAGCCGCGGCACCATCAACCACTTGGCGGTGAGCCCGATGTACCGCAGCCAAGGCGTTGGTCAACGGCTGGTTGAAGCAGCATCTTCGGACATGAAGCGCGTGGGCGTGCTACGGATGTTCCTGTTTGTCGACGATGCCAACCTCGCCGGCAAACGTTTTTGGAGTGCCCAGGGTTTTTGCGAACCGCGCGGCGAAAGAACATTAGAGAGGGATCTATGAATGAGACGTCCAGCAGCCAGCCGCTGATGGTCGGGCCCCAGCGTTCGCGCACCTTTGCCGAAGCCAGCCCGGTGGTGGCGGGTTATTTCACGGTGTCGTTTGTGTTCGGCCTGATGGCGGTCAATGCCGGGATGCCTGTGTGGTTGCCGGTTGCCATGTGTCTGTTCGTTTACGCTGGCGCTTCACAGTTTGCCGCCCTGGCGTTGATTTCCAGCGGTGCGTCGCTGACCACCATTGTCCTCACCACGTTTCTGATCAACGCGCGGCACATGCTGATGTCGGTCTATATGGCCAAGGCGTTGCAGGCGATGGGGCTCAGTCGACTTGAGCGTTGGTGTTATGCGGGTGGCTTGACCGACGAATCGTTCGCTTTCCACAGCGTCAAACTGGGCAAAGGTGCGCCAGTCAATGTGCGTTACCTGATCGGCTTCAATCTGTATTGTCACACCTCGTGGGTGCTCGGCGGTCTGTTGGGGGCGATTTGCGCGCAGTACGCGGCGCACTTGATCAAATATCAGCTCGACTACGCGCTGACGGCGATGATGCTCTATGTGCTGGTTTCGCTGTGCAATACGCGTAACAAACTCATCGCCGCACTGGCTGCCGTCGCTTGCATGGGCGCGCTGAGTCTGGTCGGCAGCTCGCCATTCAACGTATTTATCGCCACCTTTGTGGGCTGCGGGGTGGGTGTATGCCTGACCAAACGTTCCTGATTCTGGTCGTCGTATTGATGATGGCCGTTACGTTTTTGCCGCGAGCATTGCCGCTGCAAGTGAACACCGACCATTGGCCGCCCTTCGTCGCCCGTGCGCTGGAATACTTGCCGGTGGCGATTGTCGCTGCCATCAGCCTCACGCCGTTGTTGATCAAGGATCAACACGTGCAGCTCGATCGCCCGGAATTTTATGCCGCGATTCCGACGTTGTTATGTGCGTACTTCAGCAAAAACCTCTTTCTCTCCGTTGCGGTGGGAACGGCTGCGTACATTGCGCTCGGCTCGTTCATGTAGCGGCAGGTCGACCACGTCTTGCAAGGCCTGGCCCGACAACTCGGGGTTATTGACCGCCAACCGCACTTCGAGGGCATCCTCGAAGCCAGGGAAAATGGTCAAGCCGTTACGTTGGGCTGCGTCACGGGACACCATGCCGAGGCCATCCATTTGCGTGATCAGCGACAGCGTCAGCGTCTCACTGCAGGAATAGACCATCCGCTTGTTCGACTCGTAATTGCCAAGGCCGGCGTCGAGAAAACGCAAAAAACTGTGGGAATAAGGACAATCGCCGGCCGGACGCACCTGAAACTTGTTGCCGAGCATCACCAGCGGATCGTTTTCCTGGCCGCAATGGGCACCGACCACCTGTACCTTAACGTCGGGCAGGATAATGCTCGGCAACCCCGGCTGCTGCGGGCCGATCAACACGGCCAGGTCGAAATCTTCATTCTTCAGCTTGCTGAGGTTTTCCATCGACTCGGCGTAGCTGAATTCCAGTTGATAGTCGGGAAATACCTCAATCAGACGTCCGATCATTCGGCGATTGAAGTCAGACGAAAGCGTGGTGTTCAGCGCGACCTTGAGC
>NZ_JBFUKU010000188.1:0-11216 GCF_056400685.1 Pseudomonas sp. P5_A12
CTCCAAGGCCGGTACGTAGCAGTGTCAGGAAACTCGTCCCGACTTCCGCCGTGACCTTGTAGATCACTTCGAACCGTTCACGCATGCGGTCGCTTTTCAGCCGGTGAATTTTCTTGTGTATGCACACCGCGATGTAGATCGTCAGCAGACAAAAACCATGGCTGACGATGGGCGCGCAGGCCATTAACGACTGGAGAAGGGCTTGCAGCTCGGCCTGACTTGTCGAGTGGACCAGCAAGGGGATGGCGCCAAGAATGAAGCCCACGATCAGTTCGATTTTAAAGCGCCTGAGAAACGCGCCAGACTCATTACGTGAATTGTTCTTCCAACGGTTGCTCATCAAATGTAAACGCCTTGGTGGTTGTGAAAAGTAGCGGATGCGCAGGGCTCAAGCGGGAAAACCCGCCGGTCAATTCATGACGATTGCGATCCGGGAAACACTTTAAAACAACTGCTGAAACACTTATGTCTGAAGCTTCCGAGGGTGTTGGAGGGCGATTCCCACAGAGCTGTGGGGTTTGCGAGAAGTGCGGGTTTTAGCTGGGTTCACAACCCTATATCGTTCAAGTCTGCTTCACTGGCTTGATCAGACTCTCAGCCGGGATCCCGAACAACTCATGCAGTTTCCAGATCATTGGAAGCGTCAGGGCGCGTTTGCCATCTCGACAGAGTCGGTGTCGATTGCGTCGTACTGCTTGTGAGCCGACAAACTTCAGCTTGAAAAAACTAGCCTCAAGCCTATCGAGTAATCAGCTTTTTGCATGTAGAAAATGGCATCACGCGACAGCTGATCAAAATCTGATGCCTGTAAAAAAGGGCCTGCCTCCCGGTAAGCCCTTTTTCATTCCCTCGTACGAATCAATCCCCCAACGCTTCCCCCTCACGCCGAGGATCCGCCCCTCCAGCCAGCGCCGCTTTCCCTTGCGCATCCTTGACCCGAACAATCGCCTGGGTACCGCTGGTCATGTCAATCTCACTCACGCTGTGCCCTTTGTCCTTCAGCGCCTTAATCAACTCGGCACTGAACTCTCCCTTTTCCAGCTCCGTCGGGCCGTTGCGGCTGCCGAAGTTGGGCAGGTTGATGGCGGCTTGCGGGTCGAGGTTCCAGTCGAGCAGGCCGATGGTGGATTTGGCGACGTATTCGATGATTTGTGAGCCGCCGGGGGAGCCGAGGGTGGCGAGGAATTCACCGTTATGGCGGTCGAAGATCAGGGTCGGCGCCATGGACGAACGGGGGCGTTTACCGGGCTCGACGCGGTTGGCGACTTTTTGCCCGTTTTCTTCGGGGATGAACGAGAAGTCGGTCAGCTCGTTATTGAGCAGGAACCCCTGAACCATCACGTGCGAACCGAATCCGGATTCAATGGTGGTGGTCATGGACACGGCGCCGCCTTGGTCATCCACGGCCACCACTTGTGAAGTGGAGATTCGCAGCGGCGAACGGTCCGGCGCGTAGGCCACCTGAATGCCCGGCGGGATGCCGGGTTTGGCCACGCCCATGCTGCGATCACCGATCAGGGCGGCGCGGCTGGCCAGATAGGCCGGGTCGACCAGCCCTTTGACTGGCACGGGCACAAAGTCGGCGTCGGCCACGTATAACGCGCGGTCGGCGTAAGCCAGGCGTTCGGCTTCGGCGATCAGGTGCACCGCTTCCGGAGCGGGCTCCGTGCCTGCGGGTTTGTCGGTCTTGACCGGTTTAAGTGGCGCCAGGGCGAAACGCGGGTCGCGGGTTTCAAGGGCCTGCAAGGTGCCGAGGATCTGCGCCACGGCGATCCCGCCTGACGACGGCGGCGGCATGCCGCACACCTGCCAGCGTTTGTAGTCGGTGCACAGCGGCGCGCGTTCCTTGGCCTGGTAGCCCTGGAGATCGTTCAGCGACAGGCTGCCAGGGTTGGCGTGCCCATGAACCTTGGTGACGATCTCCAGCGCGATGGCGCCTTTGTACAGCGCGTCAGGTCCTTCATTGGCTATGCGCTTCAGAACTGCGGCCAGTGCCGGATTTTTCAACAGTGTTCCGACGGCTTTCGGGCTGCCATCCGCATTCAGAAAGTAGGCCACCATGTCCGGCGAGCTGCGCATGGACGAATCCGAGGCGATCAACTGGTGCAGGCGCGGCGAGATGGGGAAGCCTTGGTCCGCGAGTTGGATGGCCGGTTCGAACAGAGTCGCCCACGGCAGACGACCGTGTTTGCGATGGGCCAGCTCAAGCGCTCGCAAAACGCCAGGCGTTCCCACCGAACGGCCCCCAATTTGCGCTTGGGTGAATGCCATCGGTGTGCCGTCAGCCTGTAGGAAAAGCTTCTCGGTGGCGCCAGCCGGTGCCGTTTCGCGACCGTCGAAAGTACGTACCGCCTTGCCGTCCCAGAGCACGATCAATGCACCGCCGCCAATGCCGGAGGATTGTGGCTCGACCAGCGTCAGCACCGCTTGCATTGCAATCGCGGCATCAATCGCCGAGCCACCCTGACGCAACATCTCCCGACCGGCTTCGGCCGCCAAGGGATTAGCCGCGGCTGCCATATGTCTGGACGCGTACCGGGTTTGCAGATCTGTGCGATAGCCCGTGGCGCTTTCTGGCGCAACCGGCAGCGTAGACGTGGGTGGTGCGTTACAAGCGGTGAGGATGAGCGCAGCGGCGACCAACGACAGGGCCGAGCGGCTCAAGTGGAAGATTGAGATCACGTTAGGGCACTCCGTCCGTGGGAAAGTTACCGGGACTTTATCGGCCACCTCGGCGTGGCGCAAACCAAAGCCTGCAGTAAAGCTGCTTTTGCCCTTCATGAGTCGACGGATATTCTGTAGGGTCGGGGGCAACAGACTGACCAGAAGATCAACAAGAGGCAGACATGCACACCGAGTTCCCCACCCAGCCAAGTTACCGTACTCAACGAGAGCAGTTCCTCGCGGCAGCGACCGAGGCCGGTGCGACATTGACCGAATACCCGCATCCACTCAAAGGGCCTTTCGGGGAGCCGTTGAGCACCGATGTGGCGGTGTTGGGCGATCCGGGGGCCAAGCGCTTACTCATTGCGTTGAGCGGTACACATGGCGTCGAAGGCTTTTACGGTTCGGGTTGCCAGATCAAATGGATGCAGGAGTTGGGCAAGCGCACACTGCCAGCCGATGTCGCCGTGGTGTTCATTCACCTGATTAATCCCTGGGGCACCGCCTGGTTGCGTCGGGTTAACGAAGACAACATCGACCTGAACCGCAATCACCTGAACTTCGAGCGTCCGTTACCGGACAATCAGGCTTACGCAACGCTGCATGACATCTACGCTTGCACCGAGCTGCAAGGTCCTGAGCGTGAACGCGCCGATGCCTTGTTCGACGAGCAGATCTGCAAGCATGGCTGGCCGGCGGTGATGTCGATTGTCGAGGGTGGCCAGTACAGTCACCCCGACGGTCTGTTTTACGGTGGGCTGGCGTCAAGCTGGTCGAACCGCACGTTGCACGCCATCCTGCAAAAGCACATCGCCCATGCCGACGTGGCCATGTGTTTCGACTTGCACACGGGCGCCGGCGAGTACGGTCATCCGATGTTGCTGACGATCACAGAGGCGGCTTATCCGGCGCTCCCGCAGGCGCAGGCCATTTACGGCCCGTGGCTTTACACGTTGCTGACCGGCACCGACACCCTGAGCGAAACCGGTGTGGCGGCAACCGCTACCGGCTACACCTCGCAGGCACTAATCAATGCGTTACCGCAGGTACGATTGATGCCCTTTGTGATTGAGTGCGGGACGTACCCGGGGGCGGACGTGCATCGTCATTTGCGCGATGACCACTGGCTGCATTTGCATGGCAACCCGAGTGATGCGGTGGGGCGCGGGATCAAGCTGAATCTGCTGGAGCAGTTCTATCCGGCGGACAATGACTGGCAGGCCATGGTCTGGCTGCGGACGTGGCAAATTTGGGAGCGGGCGCTGTCAGCGTTGCCGACGATTCGCACCTGATGCGGATTACCCTGAACTCATAGGGTTCAGGGTACTTTTCTCGAGGCATAAAAAAACGGCCTACCTTTCGGTAAGCCGTTTTTAGTACTTGGTGGCTACACAGGGACTTGAACCCCGGACCCCAGCATTATGAATGCTATGCTCTAACCAACTGAGCTATGTAGCCAAGTGGCGCGCATTATTGGCTTGGAACGATGATGTGTCAAGCGTAAATCTAAAATATTTCTCTACGCTTTCAACTGCTTATCCTCCAGACCCGAAAAATCGGGCCGGAGGAGGGCATCAACTGAGCTGAAATCTCCCGGTATTCGCACTCAGGGCCTTGCTGCCCTGGCTCAAGGTGTCTGCCGCCAGGTTCACTGCCCGCGCGCCTTCCAGCAGCCTTACCGCCGCCTGATCAACTTGTTGAATGTTGCCGCTGACTTCATTGGCGGTGCTGGCCTGTTCTTCCACTGCGGTCACAATTTGCACTAGGTTGTCGGTCATTAGCTGCATTGCGCCATCACCTGTAGGGTGGTGAATTTTAGTTCGTTAGCTGGCTAAGGGGATGGCAATGTCGCACCGAAAAATGGCACATTGACGCACCTGCCCGCGTGCACCCATCCGCTGTACGGAAATACTCATGGCTATCAGCAACGTTCAGACCGGCGCGACGTCGGCACCCGCGACTTCACAAAGCAGCCCTTTGGTCGTGCGCATCATCKGCGCGGTGGCGCTGGCGCACCTTATCAACGACCTGATCCAGTCGGTGCTGCCGTCGATTTATCCGATGCTCAAGGCCAACTATGGCCTGACCTTTACCCAGGTCGGATTGATCACGCTGACCTTCCAGCTGACTGCTTCGCTGTTGCAGCCGTGGGTCGGTTATTACACCGACAGGCACCCCAAACCCTGGCTGCTTCCCGCCGGTACGGTGTGCACGCTGATCGGTATTGTCATGATGTCGATGGTCGGCACGTTCCCGTTGATTCTTCTGGCGGCCGGGTTGATCGGTATCGGTTCATCGACCTTTCACCCGGAAGCCTCTCGCGTGGCGCGACTGGCCTCGGGCGGGCGATTTGGTCTGGCGCAATCGACCTTTCAGGTGGGCGGGAATGCCGGGGCGGCGTTCGGGCCGTTGCTGGCGGCTGCGATCATCATTCCCTACGGTCAGGGGCATGTGGCCTGGTTCGGGCTATTCGCCGTGTTCGCGTTGTTCGTGCTCTACCGGATCAGCCGCTGGTACGCCAATCACTTGAGCTTGTTCAAGCTCAAGCAAGGCCAGGCGGCGACTCACGGCTTGTCGAAGGGCAGGGTGATCAGTGCGCTGGTGGTGCTTGGTTTGCTGGTGTTCTCCAAGTACTTCTACATGTCCAGCCTCACCAGCTACTTTACGTTCTACCTGATCGAGAAATTTGACCTGTCGGTGGCCAGTTCGCAGCTGCACTTGTTCCTGTTTTTGGGCGCGGTAGCGGCGGGGACCTTCTTCGGTGGGCCGATCGGCGACAAGATCGGGCGTAAGGCGGTGATCTGGTTCTCGATCCTGGGCGTTGCACCGTTCACGTTACTTCTGCCGCACGTTGACCTGTTCTGGACCAGCGTCCTGAGCGTAATCATCGGCTTCATCCTCGCCTCGGCGTTCTCGGCCATCGTGGTGTATGCCCAGGAATTGGTGCCGGGTAATGTCGGGATGATTGCTGGCGTATTCTTCGGCTTGATGTTCGGTTTCGGCGGGATTGGCGCGGCGTTGCTCGGGCATCTGGCGGATGTGCATGGCATTGAATACGTGTACTTCCTGTGTTCGTTCCTGCCGTTGTTGGGTGTGTTGGCGATCTTCCTGCCGAGAACCAAAAAGGCCTGAGTCCACACAGATTCCCCTGTGTGAGCGAGCCTGCTCGCGATGAGGGTATAACAGTCAGCACCTGGGTTGACTGTTATACCGCCATCGCCCGGAGGTTCATTCGCCTGTGAATACCGGCTTGCGCTTTTCGAAAAAGGCGCGTGCACCTTCCGCCTGATCCTTGCTCGCCGCGCAGCGCAGGAAAGCCTTGCGCTCTTCGCGCAGCCCTTCGTCCAGTGTCCTCTCGTCAGCACCGACAATACAGCGCAGTACACCGTCCACGGCCAGCGGCGCCTTCTGTGCCAGTTCCTGCGCCAGTGCCATTGCGGCTGCCTTGAGTTCGGCGATTGGATGAATGGAATGCACCAGACCCATGCGCAAGGCCTCGTGGCCGTCGATCCGACGGGCACGCAACACCATATCGAGCGCATTGTCACGACCAATGCAGCGGGTCAGACGTACCGACCCGCCCCAGGCCGGCACGGTACCCAGATCCATCTCGGGGAGGCCGATCTGAGTGCCGGTATCGGCGGCGAGACGGAAATGGCAGGCCAAGGGCAGTTCGAGCCCACCGCCCAGGCAGTAGCCTAACATAGTGGCAACCGACGGCTTGCCCAAGGATTCGATTCGCGCCAGCACGCGCAGGCGCTGGTCAAGCACGGTGTCCCAACCGCCGCGCGCTGGAACTTCGCGCATCGCCTCCTTGAGGTCCATGCCAACGGAGAAGTTGGTTTCACCTTCGCCCATGAAAAGCAGGGTACGCACGCTTGAATCGCTGGCTGCCTCCTCAAGCGCCGCTTCCAAAGCATCAATGTAGGCGAAGCTCATTCGGTTAATCGGTGCGTCATTGATGCTGATCGACATAACGGCGCCGTGGCGCGTGATCAACAAGGGATTTTCGTTGGACATGATGAGTGATTCCTTTTCGTGCGGGGCACGCATGCGTGGTTGTACGGCGATCGCAAAGTGATCGACCGTCAAAAAATGTGGAAATGTATTCGTCGCAGGCAAGCGAGTTATGCCACTTCAGGGGGCAGTTCCGGTTCCGGGAAAATATGGCCGCCTTCCATGGCCCATGAAGCGGGAATGTCGACTACTGCCACGACCACGGCATTGGCATCGGCCCCGGTGAGTGCCATATAAACCTCGGTGATGCCGCGCAGGATGGCATGGCGGGTCGCTTGTGGTCGTCCTGCACGAATCTGGCCGCGAATGATCGCCGGGGTCGCGACTTGGCCGGCGGTGAATGCGCTTCCCGCTTCAAGCTCCTTGAATAGCACGTGCACATAGCTGGCTGGTGCGCCTGTCTCCTTGGTGTGAATCGATGTGATGGACTCGGCCAGCGATTGGCGTTGACGCTCGGTGAGCGTTCCTTTGACGGTCTGGCATTCATAGAGGGGCATGGAAAACTCCTTTAAAGGGGTTATGGAACACTCAAGTACACAGGGCTTCAGCCCTTCAACTTGATGATCAGATTGATCAGCCTATTGGCCTTCAACGGCCCCTTGTCGTAGGGGGGGCGCATCATCTTGGTGGCGTCGAAGAAGCCCTGGCGATAGACAGGGCGCATTTTGGAAAAAGTCTGGAAGCCCTCGTAGCCGTGATAGTGGCCCATGCCGCTGGCACCGACGCCGCCGAAGGGCATGTCATGCTGCGCCACATGCAACAGAGCGGTATTGATGCTGACGCCGCCCGACATGATGTGGGTCATGTAGTAGTCCTGCAGCGTGCGGTCCTTGGTGAAGGGATACAGCGCCAGCGGCCTGTCGTGCTGGTTGACATAGCCAGCCACTTCTTCGCGGCTGGTGTAGGTCTTGACTGGCAGCAGCGGGCCGAAGATCTCGCGCTGCATGATGAGCATGTCGTCGCTGACGTTGAAAACCAGGGTCAGCGGGAATTTGCGCAGCGCCTTGTTCGGCGTCTGCCCGGGGAAGAGGCTGACTGCGCGCGCGCCCTTGGCCACAGCGTCATCCAGCGTGGCCTGCATGCGGTCATAAGCGCGCAGGTCGATCATGGAGGTGTAGTCGGCATGATTGATGTCCGGGTAGCGCTCGGCGATCACGCGCTGGGCTTCGCGTTCGAAGTCCGCCTCGGAGCCAGCAGGAATGAAGACATAGTCGACGTTGGTGCAGATCTGGCCGGCGTTGAAGGCCTTGCTCCACATGATGCGATCGACGGCCAGGGTCATCGGGAAGTCCGGCGCGACCACAGCGGGTGATTTGCCGCCCAACTCCAGCGTCACCGGAGTCAGGTTGCGTGCAGCATTTGCCATTACGGCACGGCCGGTCTGGCCCGAGCCCGTGAAGAAGAGATGGTCGAAGGGGATCGAGGAGAAAGCCGGGCCCACCGAGCCATTGGCGCCGCCGTCTTCGAAAAACTGAAGCTGTTGCGGTGGGAAGTATTCCGGCGTGATGGACATCAGCAGGCGCGTCAAATTGTTCGAGTTTTCCGACATCTTGATCATCGCCCGGTTGCCGGCGGCGAAGATGGCGGTGAGTGGCCCGAACGACAGCATCAGCGGAAAGTTCCACGGCACGATCACGCCGACCACGCCCAGTGGCTGGGGAATCACACGGTTGCTGGAGGTGGGGTAGACCATCAGATCGATGTGGCGCTTTTGCGGCTTCATCCATTTTTTCAGGTGCTTGATGGTGGATTTGATATCCCCAAGCACGACAAAAAACTCGGCGAACAAGGTCTCGAAGGTGGAGCGGTTGCCGTAGTCCTGGTTAATCGCTCCAATCAGTGCTTCACGGTGGTCTTTAAGCATCCGCGCCAACTGGTTGAGATCTTTCACGCGCTGGTCATGGCTGCGCTCGGGCGTGGCAAGGTAGTCGGTGCGTTGGCGCTCGAAGCAGGATTGCATGGCGGGGGGAATATCTGGGGTGCTCATCGTGAGGCGCTCGTGAAGTGATTGAAAAGCGGTAAACGGGTTTGGGTCAAACGACTGGGCGCAGAAGCGGTTGCTGCGATGAGGCACATTGAGGCGTCGGCCACGCTTGTCGCGCAGCCGCTCTCGTCTCGCAAACGATTCAATACAGGGGATGCGGCGTTACGCGTCCTTGAATTCAGGCGCTCGTTTTTCCAGAAAGGCCGCAGCACCCTCTTTGAAATCTGCTGCGCTGGTTAACCGGGCGACTTCACCAAGAAGTGTTGCGAGCGCCGCTTCGGGGCCTTTTTCACGGGTCAGACGCACCGACGCAAGCGCTGCTTTGATGCCAGACGGTGAGTTTTGCGCAATCAACCGTGCGAACTCGAAAGCGCGACTCATCAGCTGGCTCTGCGGTACGACTTCCTGCACCAGCCCCATCCGGCAAGCGGACTGAGCATCGAACTCTTCCGCCGTCAGGATGTAGCGAAGCGCGTTACCGAGACCGATTTTGGCCGGCAAGAACACCGTGGCTCCCCCGAATGGAAACAACCCGACTGCCACCTCGCGTTGAATGAACGTGACATCTTCCGATGCGATAACGACATCCGCTGCTGCCGCGAGCTCCACCCCCAGGTTCATGCACTTGCCATGAACGGCGAGAATCAGCGGTTTGCTGCGACGGCGAACGGCTGGGTCGATTTCGAGCATATCGACCAATGCTGGGTCGCCGATGCGCAGCTCGCCCCGAGCGGCAAGAGGCGCGGTGCTGACGATGTCCATACCCGAGGTGAAGACCAGGCCATTGGCATGCAACACCGCACAACGCAGGCTCGGATCGTCTTCGTAGATCGCCATGGCCTTGGCCAGGCCGATGAACATGTCGCGGTCGAAGGCATTCATCTTGCGCGGTCGGTCCAGGCAGATCGACAGCACATTACCGTGGCGTGTGATAACGACCCGATCCTCAAGGCGGTCGCCGGACGCAGCATGAGCTTCGCGTTTTTCGCGCTCTTGCAGTACCAGCATCCGCCGCAGGATTTTCCCTGCCGGGGTCTTTGGAATCGAGTCGATAAACTCGATGTCGCGCAGCTTCTTGTAGGGGGTTACACGCTGTGCGACGAAGTCGATGAGTTCGGCTTCGGTCACCGGTGAGCGCAGTACCACGAAGGCTTTGGGAACCTCGCCGGACTCGGCGTCAGGGCTGGGCACGACACCGGCATCGGCAACCGCCGGGTGCATCAGCAAGACACTTTCGAGTTCCACCGGACTGATCTGGAAGCCTTTGAACTTGATGAACTCTTTTGCGCGATCGATGATCCGCAGATTGCCGYACTCATCGAGCCGCCCCACATCCCCAGTGCGCAGCCAGCCATCGGCATCGATCGCTTCGGCGGTAGCAGCCGGGTTGTTGAAGTAGCCGAGCATCACGTTGGGACCGCGTATCAGCAGTTCGCCGTCGGCGCCTGCTGCCACGTCCTGAGTACCGCCGATTTTCACCACCCGCACCTCTATGCCATGCATCAGCCGACCGACCGAGCCCTCGGCCTCTTTTGGCATGCCCGGCTCGGAAACAGCTCCGGTGGTGGTGGATTCGGTAAGGCCCCAGCCGTTGAGCACCGGTACTTTTAGTCGTTCGGCGGCACTCCTCAGCAAGTCAGCACTGATGGGGGAAGCACCGGATATGGCCAGGCGCAGGCTCGACAGGTCGAAGTGATCGACCAAAGGGTGCTTGGCAAACTGCAGCACGACGGGAGCAACGACCGGAGCGACGGTGATTTTGTAGTGCTGGATCACGCGCAATGTCGTTTCCAGGTCGAGGGCAGGTAGCACAATCAAGCGCGCTCCCTGAGAAAGAGCCGAGCCGATGAAGCTGGTTTGGCCATAGATATGGAAAAAAGGCAGCGCCGCCAGGACGGTATCAGTCTTGCGAAAAACCTCCGCGGCGGTCACCTGTTCGATCGCCGCAACGTAGTTCCGATTGCTGAGCATCACCGCTTTGGGGAAGCCGCTGGTGCCACTGGAGAACATCAGGGCCAATAGGTCTTTTTGCAAATCACGGCATTGCTCTTGGGCCAGCGGCTTGCCCATCAGCAACGAGGAAAACGGCGTCAGGCCTAAGGAGTCACCGAGCACGAAAATCTCTTTCAGCTGCAACGTGGTCAGGGTGTCGCGGAGCCTTTCGAAGACTTGCGGGGTGACAATCACCCGGGTCGCCCCAATCAGCTTGAGGAGATCACGCACGTCTTCTGGTGAAGACATAGGGTTGAGTGTGGAATACACGCCGCCGGCGAAGGCAATACCGTATAGGGCCACCGGGAACCATATGCTATTCGGCGCGATGATGGCGGTGACTTCCCCTGGCTCCAGGCCGCGCTCAATCAGGTTGGCGGCGAGCACACGTACATGCCGGGACAGTTCGGCATAGGTCAGTTGTTCACCGCTCAACCCGTCGATCAGTGCAGGGCTGTCTGCGTAGCTTTGGATTCGCTCCAGGAATAGCCCGGCGAAGGACCCGTCTGGTACTTCCAATGGCCTTTGCAACAGAAATGAATTCAAGTTTTTACCCCTC
>NZ_JBFUKU010000189.1:0-11047 GCF_056400685.1 Pseudomonas sp. P5_A12
GCCTGGCTGAGCGGGGTCTTTTTGTGTGTGCTGCTTAAGGACGCTTGCGATTACTGATCAAAGTACCCACACCGGTATCGGTGAAGATTTCCAGCAGAATTGCATTCGGCACCCGACCATCAATGATCAACGAGCTACCGACGCCGCCCTGAACCGCTTCCAGCGCGCAACGAATCTTCGGCAGCATGCCGCCGTAGATGGTGCCATCGGCGATCAGATCGTCGACCTGCTGAGTGGTCAGGCCGGTCAGCACGGTGCCCGACTTGTCCATCAGCCCGGCGATGTTGGTCAGCAGCATCAGCTTTTCAGCTTTCAGTGCTTCGGCGACTTTACCGGCCACCAGGTCGGCGTTGATGTTGTAGGACTCGCCATTGGCGCCCACGCCAATTGGCGCGATCACCGGGATGAAGTCACCTTTTACCAACAGGTTCAGCAGGTCGGTGTTGATGCCGACCACTTCGCCAACATGGCCGATGTCGATGATTTCCGGTTGGGTCATCTCCGGGGTCTGGCGGGTGACGGTGAGCTTTTTCGCGCGAATCAGCTCGGCGTCTTTACCGGTCAGGCCGATGGCGCTGCCGCCGTGACGGTTGATCAGGTTGACGATGTCCTTATTGACCTGACCGCCGAGGACCATTTCCACCACGTCCATGGTCGCGGAGTCGGTGACGCGCATGCCATCGACAAAGTGGCTCTCGATCGACAGGCGCTTGAGCAGGTCGCCGATTTGCGGGCCGCCACCGTGAACCACCACCGGGTTAATGCCCACGGCTTTCATCAGCACGATGTCGCGGGCGAAGCCGGTTTTCAGCTCCTCGCTTTCCATCGCGTTGCCGCCGTATTTGATCACCAGCGTCTTGCCGACATAGCGGCGAATGTAAGGCAGCGCTTCGGACAGGACCTTGGCGGTGTTGGCGGCGGCTTCGCGTTCGAGGGTCATTCAGGGCTCCGGCACTTCAATAAAATGCGCTTCAATCAATCAAAACGGTAGTTGGAGGTCAGGTGCAACACGTTTCAGCTGGGTGTGGAATACGTCCTTGATGCGCTGCAATTCAGCTTCATCATCAGCCTCGAAACGCAGCACCAGCACCGGTGTGGTGTTGGAGGCGCGCACCAGGCCCCAGCCTTTGGCGTAGTCGACTCGCACGCCGTCAATGGTGGTCAGGTCAGCGCCTTCGCCCCACGTCGCATCGTGCAGTGCATCAATGATGCTGAATTTGCTCTCTTCGGTCACATGGATATTGATTTCCGGCGTAGAAATATCGTTCGGGAAGGTCGCAAACAGCCCTTCCGCGGTGGATTTTTCCTTGCTGAGGATTTCCAGCAGCCGTGCGGCGCTGTAAATGCCATCGTCGAAACCGAACCAGCGCTCCTTGAAGAAGATGTGCCCGCTCATTTCACCGGCCAGCAGCGCGCCGGATTGTTTCATTTTCTTTTTGATCAACGAGTGACCGGTCTTCCACATTAGCGGCCGACCGCCATATTCCTTGATCAGCGGAACCAGGCGGCGCGTGCATTTGACGTCGAAGATGATTTCCGCGTCAGGGTTGCGCGCCACAACATCACGGGCGAACAGCATCAGCAAGCGGTCCGGGTAGACGATGCTGCCGGTGTTGGTCACGACGCCAACGCGGTCGCCGTCGCCGTCGAAGGCCAGGCCCAGGTCGGCGTTGGTTTCCTTGACCTTGGCGATCAGGTCGACGAGATTTTCAGGCTTGCCCGGGTCCGGGTGATGGTTCGGGAAGTTGCCGTCGACTTCGCAGAACAGCGGGATGACTTCGCAGTTCAGCGCTTCGATCAGCTGCGGGGCAATCACGCCGGCTGCGCCGTTGCCGCAGTCGACAACGACTTTCAGGCGGCGGGCCAGTTTGATGTCCTGGACGATTTCGGTGTTGTAGCGGTCGAGGATTTCGACCCGGGTGATGCTGCCCTCGCCGCTGCTCAGGTTGTTGGTCTTGAGGCGGTCGTGCAGGGCCTGGATCTGTTCGTTGGCCAAGGTGTCGCCGGCGATGACGATTTTGAAGCCGTTGTAGTTCGACGGGTTGTGGCTGCCGGTGAGCATCACCCCGGATTTTCCGGCCAGTACATTGGCGGCGTAGTACAGCGCCGGCGTTGGCACCAGGCCGACGTCGCTGACGTGGCAACCGGCATCGGCCAGGCCTTTGATCAGTTGTTCGACCAGTTCCGGACCGGATAGACGGCCATCGCGACCCACGGAAACGTTCGGCTCGTCCTGCGCCAGGCTTTGGGCGCCAATGGCGCGACCGAGCCAGTAAGCGGTTTCAGCGTTCAGGAACTCCGGTACGGTACCGCGAATGTCGTAGGCACGAAAGATGCTGTCGGGGAACTTGGGTGCGACTTTGGCGGGGGTGTTCATCTGTAGGAATGCTCCATCTCGAAAGTGACTGGACAGGCCTGCTTGGAACGCGTCGGCCGGCTCAAACTGAAGGGTATGACGGCGTTTTCCACAGAGAGTTCGTGGTGCGAAAAGGCCATGCCGCTAACTCCGGCAAGTATTTGGCCGGCAATGTCTTGATTTTCAGTGGTAAACCTTCCAGATGAGGTTACGCAATTTTCAGCAAACAATGCACCTGTGGCGAGGGAGCTTGTCGAATCGTCGCACCGTCCCGCTTGAGTGCGCAGCGCTCACAAAACTTGGGCCTGCTTCGCAGCCCTGCGGGAGCAAGCTCCCTCACCACACAGGTTCTCTATCGGATCAATGGCTACCGGAATGCCCGAAACCGCCCGTGCCGCGCTGGGTTTCGACGAATTCTTCGACCATCTCGAAATGCGCCTGAACCACCGGCACCAGCACCAGTTGAGCCAGACGCTCACCGACCACCATGTTGAAGTCAGTCTGGCCGCGGTTCCAGCAGGACACCATCAGCGGGCCCTGGTAATCGGAGTCGATCAAACCGACCAGGTTGCCCAGCACGATGCCGTGCTTATGTCCTAAACCGGAGCGCGGCAGGATCAGCGCGGCCAAGCCCGGATCACCGATGTAAACCGACAGGCCGGTCGGGATCAGCACGGTTTCACCCGGCTTGATCACGATGTCCTTTTCCAGCATGGCCCGTAGGTCGAGGCCGGCGGAGCCTGGTGTGGCGTATTGAGGCAGCGGGAATTCAGTACCGATGCGAGGGTCGAGGATCTTGGCTTGCAAAGCGTGCATGTAAATTAAACCTGGTTCAGACGTTCGGCGATAAAAGTGATCAGCTGGCGAGCAATCTTGCTCTTGCTGGTCTGGGCGAAAAGTGTGGCGTGGAGCTCACGGTCGATCACGCTGCAGGCGTTTTCTTCGCTGTTGAAGCCAATGCTCGGGTTGGCGACGTCGTTGGCGACGATCAAATCGAGGTTTTTGTCTTTCAACTTGCGGGCAGCATAGTCGAGCAGATGTTCGGTTTCGGCAGCGAAACCGACACTGAACGGACGGTCGGGGCGCGTGGCGATGGTGGCCAGGATGTCCGGGTTGCGCACCATCTGTAGCAACAAGCCGTCGCCGTTCGTAGGGTCTTTCTTGAGTTTCTGTGGGGCGACGACTTCCGGACGGTAGTCCGCGACCGCTGCCGACGCGATGAACAGGTCGCAAGGGATCGCGGCTTCGCAAGCGGCGAGCATGTCGCGGGCGCTGACCACGTCGATGCGCGTGACACGATCGGGCGTTGGCAGGTGCACCGGGCCGGTGATCAGGGTCACGCGGGCGCCGGCTTCCACCGCGGCTTCGGCCAGGGCGAAGCCCATTTTTCCGGAGCTGTGGTTGGTGATGTACCGCACCGGATCGATGTTTTCCTGGGTCGGGCCGGCAGTGATCAGCACGTGCTTGCCGGTCAGCGCCTGGCGCTGGAAGCAGTCCGCCGCGCACTGGGCGAGATCGACGGCTTCGAGCATGCGCCCCAGGCCAACGTCGCCGCAGGCCTGGCTGCCAGAGGCCGGGCCGAAGGCTTTGATGTCGCGGCTTTCGAGGGTTTGCAGGTTGGCCTGGGTCGCCGGATCGCGCCACATGGCCTGGTTCATCGCCGGGGCCACGGCGACCACGGCGTCGGTGGCCAGCACTAGTGTGGTCAGCAGGTCGTCGGCAATGCCTTGGGCCAGACGGGCGATCAGGTCCGCGGTGGCGGGGGCGATCAGCACCATGTCGGCCCATTTGGCCAGCTCGATGTGGCCCATCGCAGCTTCTGCCGCCGGGTCCAGCAGGTCGAGGTGAACCGGGTGCCCGGACAAGGCCTGCATGGTCAGCGGCGTGATGAACTCGCTGCCGCCGCGGGTCATGACCACGCGCACTTCGGCGCCCTGGTCGATCAGGCGACGAACCAGGTCGGCACTCTTGTAGGCAGCAATGCCGCCGCCGACGCCCAGAACGATGCGTTTCCGATACAGCCGCTGCATAGGTCTGCCTTTCATTTCGTTGATGACTGCATGGCGAGACCCCCTCCCCAGGGATGAAATCGCCAGCAAAAAAGATGGGCTACGATATCACAGCGACCGCTACGGAACAGCGGCGCCCATATTCCAGGGAGGTGTTATGAGTATTCGTGATTGGCCGGCGGCGGAGCGGCCGCGGGAGAGGCTGCTTGAGTTGGGCTCGGCAAGTCTTTCAGATGCCGAATTGCTGGCGATTTTTTTACGGACCGGCGTGTCGGGTAAAAGCGCGGTGGACCTGGCTCGGCACCTGTTGAATCAGTTTGGCAGTTTGCGCTCATTGCTTGAGGCCGATCAGGTAGCGTTCAGCAGGCAATTGGGGCTCGGGCCTGCGAAATTCGCCCAGTTGCAAGCGGCACAAGAGATGGGCCGGCGGCATTTGGCCGAGCGGGCACGTCAAAAATCAGCGCTGGAAAATCCGCAAGCCGTTCGGGACTACCTGAAATCGATGCTGCGCCACGAGCCTCACGAGGTGTTTGGCTGTCTGTTCTTGGATTCCAGGCATCAAGTACTGACCTTCGAAGTGCTGTTTCGCGGCTCGATCGACAATACCAGTGTCTATCCACGGCAAGTGGTCAAACGGGCTTTGGCGCACAACGCCGCGGCATTGATCCTGTGCCACAACCATCCGTCGGGCAATCCCGACCCTAGCCAGGCCGACCGGTTGCTGACCAAGCGCCTGCAAGAGGCGCTGGGCCTGATCGATGTGCGAGTGCTCGACCATTTCATCATCGGCGACGGCGATCCGCTGTCCATGGCTGAATACGGCTGGATGTAGGGCAACGGCAAGTATCAAGCTTTAAGCTTCAAGCTAGAGCCGTGCGCGGGCTGCTCTAGCTTGAGGCTTGCAGCTTATGGCTTGAAGCTGACTTTGGAGTAATCCTGCCGCCCAAACGGGCTGACCGCGTAACCCTCGACATCCTTGCGCGTCAGCGCAAACGCCGTCGGGTGCGCCAATGGTAGCCACAGCGCCTGCTGCTGGATCTGCGCCTGCGCCTGCTCATAGAGCTTGGTGCGCACACCTTGCTCGCCGGTGGTCTTGCCGGCACTGATCAGCTTGTCCAGGTCCTGATTGCAATAACGGGCGAAGTTGGTGCCGGACTTGAGCGCTGCGCAGGAAAACTGCGGAGTGAGGAAGTTGTCCGGGTCGCCGTTGTCGCCGGCCCAACCCATGAACAACAGGTCATGCTCGCCGGCCTTGGCGCGCCGGATCAGCTCGCCCCACTCGATCACCCGGATCTCGGCCTGAATACCGATTTGCGCTAGATCGGACTGAAGCAGTTGAGCGCCGAGGCTAGGGTTGGGGTTCAGCGTACTGCCGGAAGGGCGGGTCCAGATGGTGGTCTGAAAGCCATCCTTGAGGCCGGCCTTGACCATCAATGCCTTGGCCTTCTCAACGTTGTGCGGGTAACCCGGCAAGCTTTTGTCGTAGCTCCAGGTGTTCGGTGGGTACGGGCCTTTGGCGGGCTCGGCGGTGTCTTCGAACACGGCTTTGACGTAATTGGCCTTGTCGAAGGCGAGGTTGATCGCCTGGCGCACTTCCGGCTTGTCCAGCGGAGGATGCTGGCTGTTGATGCCGACGAACGCGGTCATGAACGCGTCGGTTTTTTCCACTTTAAGTTCTGGCTCTTTCAGTGCTTCCCGTACGTCCAGAGGCTTGGGCGACAGGGCGATCTGGCACTCATTGCGGCGCAATTTCTGCAAGCGCACGTTGGCGTCCGGGGTGATCGCGAAAATCAGCGGGTCCACCGAGGGCTTGCCGCCGAAGTAGTCCGGGTTGGCCTTGTAGCGAATCGACGCGTCTTTCTGGAAGCGCGTAAACACGAACGGGCCGGTGCCAATTGGCTGGCTGTTGAGTTTTTCTGCGGTGCCGGCCTTCATCAGCTTGTCGGCGTATTCGGCGGAATAGATCGAAGCGAAGCCCATGCTCAGGGTGGCGAGGAAGGTCGAGTCCGGGTGATCGAGGGTGAACCGTACGGTCAACGGGTCCAGTGCGTCGATCTTCTTGATCAGCACGGGCAATTGCATCGATTGCGCATGCGGGAAGCCGCTCTGGGCGACTTTATGCCACGGGTTGGCCGGGTCGAGCATGCGCTCGAAGCTGAAAATCACGTCTTCGGCGTTCAGGTCACGCGTCGGGCTGAAGTATTCGGTGCGATGGAATGGCACCTGCGGATGCAGTTTGAATACGTAGGTCAGGCCGTCGGGCGAGACTTCCCAGCTGTCCGCGAGGCTGGGGACCACTTTGCCGCTGGCGGTGTCGAAGTCCACCAGGCGGTTCATCAGCACGTCGGCTGAGGCGTTGGTGGTGGTCAGCGAATTGTATTGCACCACGTCGAACCCTTCGGGACTGGCCTCGGTGCAGACCGTCAGGGCCGCAGCCATGGCCTGTGGGCTCAGCAGCAATGGGGCGAGCAAGAGGGGTAGGGCAGCGAGGCGCATGGTCGGATTCCTTTACAGATCGAAGGCCCATCTGCAAGTGCAGTCTGGAAAAGACTTACCCTAGTAGGCTCTTTTGCAAATGACTATCCCCTT
This sequence comes from Pseudomonas sp. P5_A12, assembly GCF_056400685.1. Lineage (NCBI taxonomy): Bacteria > Pseudomonadati > Pseudomonadota > Gammaproteobacteria > Pseudomonadales > Pseudomonadaceae > Pseudomonas > Pseudomonas sp. P5_A12. Next base: position 6,955 of record NZ_JBFUKU010000189.1, read on the forward strand.
TTTCATTTTAAGGGGACTATAGGCGATTGTTTTCAGTGCGCACCGGCTGAGAAAAATCCTGAATCGGTGGGTTGGCCGATTCTCTGCGACGAGTGGTCTTTATTGACGATAGCCTTTATCCAAGGCGCTTGTGGCCCGAAATGCGGGGTTTTTATGAAGTCTGTGCACACGGAATGTTGTTGCTCTCCAGTCTTTCTGGTATAAAGCAGCGCTCTTTTCTAGGGGCCCGGTTCCTTCACTGTAGGTGTAGCCGGTAAGACCTCTAAAGAAACGCGGCGCCTGGCGCCAAATGACTGAGAGATTAAGCGGCCAACCCATGCCGGGTTGGGCATGTGGTTTTAGAGGGCTGAGGCATGTCGAGAGTATGTCAAGTTACCGGTAAGGGTCCGGTGACTGGGAATAACATTTCCCACGCAAACAACAAAACCCGTCGTCGTTTCCTGCCGAACCTGCAGCATCACCGCTTCTGGGTTGAAGAAGAGAAACGTTTCGTGCGTCTGCGCGTATCTGCCAAAGGCATGCGTATCATCGACAAGCGTGGCATCACTGTCGTGCTGGCCGAAATCCGCAAAGCCGGCAAGATCTAAGGGAGCTAATCATGCGTGAATTGATTCGTTTGATTTCGAGCGCCGGTACTGGTCACTTCTACACTACCGACAAGAACAAGCGTACTACCCCGGACAAAATCGAGATCAAGAAATTTGATCCGGTTGTTCGCAAGCACGTGATCTACAAAGAAGGCAAAATCAAGTAATTGATTTTTCCCTCTTACGAAAAAGGCCCGTATCGCGAGATACGGGCCTTTTTTGTGGCCTATGGTTTTGTGATCACCACAACTCCCTGTGGGAGCGAGCCTGCTCGCGATAGCGTCGGCCCAGACAATGCAAATCTTCAGGCCTTCTGCTCAAACGCCACATAGATCTTGCGGCAAGGCTCCAGCACTTCCCAAGTGCCCTGGAACCCGGCCGGAATCACGAAGCGGTCACCTGCGCGCAGGGTTTTGCTGTTGCCGTCGTTGTCGCGCAACACTGAAACCCCTTGCACGATTTCGCAGTACTCGTGCTCGGTGAAATTCACGGTCCATTGCCCGACTTCGCCTTCCCAAACGCCAGCATTCAATTGCCCGCACGGGCTGTTGTAATGGTTGTACACCGCTTGTTCGGGATCGCCCTTGAGGACTTTCACCGGGTCCGGCCGATAGCGCTCGGGTGCGCTCGAGGCCTGGCTGAAGTCGACGACATCCTGGATATTCATTGTTGTAATTCCCGTGATTGCCTGAAAAGACCAAAGTCTATGTTTATTAAAATGAACATCGCAAGGCCGTTTGACGGGCTTATGTCAAATATATTGAAACTTCACCTGCCGCTGGTTTAGGGTGACAGTTGCCTTGGGCCGAAAAGCAGGCTGGCCGGGCAGAATTCCTGACAGCGCCCGCGAAGACCGCGCAGCGTTCGTATTCAATAAGAGGAGGACACTCGAATGACCACCCTGACTCGTGCCGACTGGGAACAACGGGCTCGCGATCTGAAGATCGAAGGCCGCGCCTACATCAATGGTGAATACACCGATGCTGTCTCCGCCGAGACCTTCGAGTGCATCAGCCCGGTCGATGGCCGTCTGCTGGGCAAGATTGCCAGCTGTGACGCCGCCGACGCCCAGCGCGCTGTTGAAAACGCTCGCGCCACCTTCAATTCCGGCGTCTGGTCGCGCCTGGCGCCGACCAAACGCAAAGCCACCATGATCCGTTTCGCCGGCCTTTTGAAACAGAACGCCGAAGAGCTGGCGCTGCTTGAAACCCTGGACATGGGTAAGCCGATCAGCGATTCCCTGTACATCGACGTTCCCGGCGCGGCGCAAGCCCTGAGCTGGAGCGGCGAAGCCATCGACAAGATCTACGACGAAGTCGCCGCCACCCCGCATGATCAGTTGGGTCTGGTGACTCGCGAGCCGGTCGGTGTCGTTGGCGCCATTGTGCCGTGGAACTTCCCGCTGATGATGGCCTGCTGGAAGCTCGGCCCGGCGCTGTCCACCGGTAACTCGGTGATCCTCAAGCCGTCCGAAAAATCCCCGCTGACGGCCATCCGCATCGCGGCATTGGCTGTTGAAGCCGGCATTCCGAAAGGCGTGCTGAACGTGCTGCCGGGTTACGGTCACACCGTCGGCAAGGCCCTGGCCCTGCACAACGATGTCGATACGCTGGTGTTCACCGGCTCGACCAAGATCGCCAAGCAACTGCTGATCTACTCGGGCGAGTCGAACATGAAGCGCGTCTGGCTCGAAGCCGGCGGCAAGAGCCCGAATATCGTGTTCGCCGATGCCCCGGACCTGCAAGCCGCTGCAGAAGCAGCTGCCGGCGCCATCGCCTTTAACCAGGGCGAAGTCTGCACTGCCGGTTCGCGCCTGCTGGTCGAGCGTTCGATCAAGGATACTTTCCTGCCGCTGGTGATCGAAGCGTTGAAAACCTGGAAGCCGGGCAACCCGCTGGACCCGGCGACCAACGTCGGCGCGCTGGTCGATACCCAGCAGATGAACACGGTGCTGTCCTACATCGAGTCGGGCCATGCCGACGGTGCCAAACTGGTGGTCGGTGGCAAGCGCACGCTTCAGGAAACGGGCGGCACGTATGTTGAACCGACGATTTTCGACGGTGTGAACAATGCGATGAAAATCGCTCAGGAAGAAATCTTTGGCCCGGTGTTGTCGGTCATCGCTTTCGACACCGCCGAAGAGGCTGTGGCGATTGCCAACGACACGCCGTACGGCCTCGCCGCAGCAGTGTGGACCAAGGACATCTCCAAGGCCCACCTGACCGCCCGCGCGCTGCGTGCCGGTAGCGTCTGGGTCAACCAATACGATGGCGGCGACATGACCGCGCCGTTCGGTGGCTTCAAGCAGTCGGGTAACGGCCGCGACAAGTCGCTGCACGCGTTCGACAAGTACACCGAACTGAAGGCGACCTGGATCAAGTTGTAAGTCGGTTTTCTTAACGACGTAGATCCCCTGTGGGAGCGAGCCTGCTCGCGATAGCGGTATAACAATCGACATCAGTGTTGAATGTTGCTCCGTCATCGCGAGCAGGCTCGCTCCCACAGTGTTTTGTGTTGTACATAAAAACTCCACAGGAGCGTGGAACATGCGTTGGGCGACTTATTTCGCCGTGTTGGCGTCTGTCTTGAGTGTCGGCCTGGCTCTGGGCGTCAGCATGCCGCTGGTATCGTTTCGCCTGGAAAGCTGGGGTTACGGTTCATTCGCCATCGGTGTAATGGCGGCGATGCCGGCCATTGGCGTGTTGCTGGGGGCAAAAATCTCCAGCCATTTGGCCGCACGCCTGGGCACGGCCAATTTGATGCGCTTGTGCCTGTGGGCCGGGGCGTTGTCCATCGGCTTGCTGGCGCTGATGCCGAGCTATCCGATCTGGCTGCTGTTGCGGCTGATGATCGGGGTGATCCTGACGCTGGTGTTCATTCTGGGTGAAAGCTGGATCAACCAACTGGTGGTCGAACAGTGGCGTGGGCGGCTGGTGGCGCTGTATGGCTGCAGCTATGCCCTGAGCCAACTCGCCGGGCCTGTGCTGCTGGGCGTTCTGGGCACTGAACACGATTATGGATTTTGGGTCGGTGTCGGCTTGCTGATGACAGCACCGTTGCTGTTGTTGGGGCGCAGCGGGGCGCCCTCCAGCGAAGCGAGTAGCGTGACGTTCGGCGATTTGTGGGGTTTCTGCCGTGGACTGCCGGCGATTGCCTGGGCGGTGTCGCTGTTCGCGGCGTTCGAGGCGATGATCCTGACCTTGTTGCCGGTGTATTGCCTGCGCCAGGGCTTCACCACGGAGATTGCACTGGCGATGGTCAGTACCGTGGTGGTCGGTGATGCGTTGCTGCAATTGCCGATTGGTGCGCTGGCGGATCGCTTGTCGCGCCGCACGCTGTTCACGGGTTGCGCAGTGGTCTTGCTGCTGTCGAGCCTGGCGATCCCGTTGTTGATCGACACCCTGCTGATCTGGCCGTTGTGGGTGCTGTTTGGCGCCAGTGCGGGCGGCTTGTTTACCTTGTCACTGATCCTGATCGGCGAACGCTATCGCGACGATGCGCTGGTG